>CAZFBU010000024.1:0-4786 GCA_964517175.1 uncultured Saprospiraceae bacterium | reverse complement strand
AACATCTCAACCCTGATCTCTTCCATGTCCTTCATCTTTTTCAAAGCCCGGTAGTTGGTCAGGTCGTGCATGGATGGAACCACCGAAATGTAGCCATGATCCAGCGCCCAGATGTCGGTGTCGTCGGCATGGTCTTCATTCTCGAAGCGTCCGGTCAGCCAATAGTATTTTTGTCCGCGCGGGTCAGTAGCTTCCACAAAATCTTCCACCCAGCGCGCATCTGCCTGTCGGCAAACTTTGATGCCATTGATATTTTCAAACGGCAGATTAGGAATATTAACATTCAACAGACTTCCTTCTTCCATACCCTTCTCCAGCACATACTGCATGATCTGGCGCACAAAGGGCTTGGAGTGTTCAAAAGAGGCATTGTGCGAATAGTCCAGCAGCGAAAAACCAATAGACGGAATGCCCTCCAGCGAAGCTTCCATCGCTGCGGATAGCGTGCCCGAGTAAATGATGTTGATGGAAGCATTGGAGCCGTGATTGATACCAGATACACACAGATCAACCTTGCGCTTCTGCAGCACGACCTTCTGCGCCAGCTTCACGCAATCCACCGGCGTACCCGAGCATTCGTACGATGCCTCAATGCCCTTGAATTCATTCACCGGATGCAGACGGATCGGATTGGCAATGGTAATGGCGTGCCCCATGCCGGATTGCGGCGAATCGGGCGCTACGACGATTACATCACCCAGGGTTTTGGCGACATCCACCAGCGCGTGAATGCCGGGCGCGGTGATGCCATCGTCGTTTGTCACTAAAATTAATGGTTTTTTCATTGGTTTGATTTTAAATATTGGAAGTCAGAATATAAATCCATAATTTACCGAAGAAGCGGCAAAATTACGACGATAAAAATGATTATGACAGTTATTTTACGGTTAATTTAAACCAGTCTAATGCCTTCTTGTTCTAGCTTTGTTTTTTGAATGTAAAAAACAAAAGAGGTTTCCTTTTCAACCTTTCAACAAAAATTAAATGGCGGTTCAATCTAAAAAAGGTGTTTTGTTAATCAACTTGGGTACGCCGGATGAGCCGACGCGCCCGGCAGTGTATCGGTATCTGAAACAATTTTTGCTCGATCCGCGGGTGATCGACTATCCCTGGTTGCCGAGAAATTTAATCGTACGCGGCATTATCGCGCCTTTTCGATCGGGCAGTTCTTCCAAATTGTACAAAAAACTCTGGACAGAGAACGGCTCGCCGCTCAAGCACTACGGCGAGGTCGTAACCACAGGTGTACAGAAACTGCTGGGCGACGACTACATAGTGGAGCTGGGTATGCGCTATCAGCGTCCGTCCGTCGAATCGGCATTAGAAAAGCTATTGCAACAGCAGGTTTCCGAAATTATCGTTTTCCCGATGTTTCCGCAGTATGCTTCGGCGACGACCGGCTCGGTGCACGATGAAGTGATGCGGCTGCTGCGCCAAAAAGATACCATTCCGAATGTGAAGTTTATCAATTCGTATTACGACTACGAACCCATCATAGAGATTTTTGCAGATAATGCGCGCCAGTTCGATCTGGACAGCTACGATCATATTATTTTCAGTTATCATGGCTTGCCGCAACGCCAATTGCGTAAAGCGGATGATTTCAACCATTGCCTGCAAAAGGAAAACTGCTGCCAGAATATTTGCAGCGTAAATCAATTTTGCTACTCCGCACAGTGCCACGCCACCACGCGCGCCATCGCAGCCAAGCTGAACTTGTCCGAAGAACGCTACACGACTTCCTTCCAGAGCCGCCTCGGACCGGAAGCCTGGGCACAGCCCTACACCGCCGCCACCATCGAAAAATGGGCAAAAAAAGGCGCCAAACGGCTGTTGGTATTCAGTCCGGCGTTTGTGGCGGATTGTCTGGAAACATTGATCGAAATCAGTGATGAGTACCAGGAAGAATTTGAGGAAATGGGCGGTGAAAAAGTCGATCTGGTGCCGAGTTTGAACGATGACCCCAGATGGATACAAGCCGTGCGGGATTTGGTGGTGAATGCCTGATTTTATTAAGGATTTTCCCTATCTTCGCACCATGACATACTTGGATATTCTGAAAGATCTCAAGGCAAAAAAATACCATCCGATTTATTTTTTGCACGGCGATGAAGCCTACTTCATTGATGCAGTGTCGCATCATATTGAGCATGAAGTGCTGAATGAAACGGAAAAAGCTTTCAATCTTACGATACTGTACGGCAAGGACGCCGATCATCTGGCGGTGATCGACAATGCCCGGCGCTATCCCGTTATGGCGGAGCGGCAAGTGGTGCTCGTGAAGGAAGCGCAGGATATGAAGACGCTGGCAGACCTGGCGACTTACGTCGAAAAGCCACTGGAATCAACTATTCTGGCGATTTGCTACAAGTATAAAAAATTCAACCTCAACACGAAATTTGGCAAATTGCTCAAGGAAAAAGCAGTTGTGCTGGATGCGAAAAAGCTTTATGATAATCAGGTTCCTGTCTGGATTCGGGATTATTTAAAAACCAAAAAATTCCAGATTAATGCGACTGCGGCGGAACTGCTTGGTGAATACCTGGGGACGGATCTTTCCAAAATCGTCAACGAACTCGACAAACTAATCCTGAATTTGCCGAAGGGCACCGAAATTTCCGAGAAAGACATCGAAGAAAACATCGGTATCAGCAAAGATTACAATGTGTTTGAGTTGCAGCGCGCGCTCGGTACGCGCGATGTGCTGCGGGCAAACCGGATCGTACAATATTTTGCTGCCAACCCGAAAAACAATCCTTTGCCGATGGTGATTGGTTCGCTCTACAATTTCTTCAGCAAGCTCTACATGCTACAGTTTTTGCGCAACTCGCCCGAAAAGGATATGCTCGAAGCGCTCAAGCTCCGCTCCGCATTTTTCCTGAAGGAATATCGCGCCGCAGCCTCGCATTTTTCCAGAGACAAAACCGAAGAAGTGATCGCTTTGCTCCGCGAGTACGACCTGAAATCGAAGGGCGTTGGCTACGTCTCCACCGGCAAGGACGACAGCGAGTTGCTCAAGGAGATGGTGTGGCGAATTTTGCATTGATGCAGCGGTAATTTTATCTTGCTGACAATGAGTCAAATATGCTTTTCTAAATATTAACTTTTGAAATTTTTCCGGAAATTAGTTGCAAGTTTAACAAAAACGAATTTATCTTTGCCGCATCAGAAAAAATTTTCATTTAATATGAACTTTCGTTTGCAAAATACTTGGTGGTGGTGGCACATTCAGTCGGATTTCCGGGTGACGTGACACGCTATTGTATTTTGCAATTTGAAAAAAGCGGTTTGTCGGTTCACCCGACAAACCGCTTTTGTTTTGGCATATTTGGTAAATCTTCAAGATTTGCCAAATCTCAACCAAATCAAAATAGCAAAACATGACAACCGCAACAACAACCAAGATCAAGCTGAAGACCCTCGTGAAACGCCGCCTCGCGGATACGCTCACGCCGGTGTCCATCTATCTGCGCGTGCGCGATCACTTCACCGATCCGGTGCTGCTGGAGAGCAACGATTTTCGCAGCAAGGAGGATTGTATGTCGTTCCTGGGGCTGGATTCCATCGCCGATTTTCGGGTGCAAAATGGCACGATCATCGAAGTGTTGCCCAATGGCAAACGCCACCAGTTTCCGGTGCGCGATGTGACGACCGTGCCGTTTATGCTGCACGAGTTTATTCAGCTTTTTGATGTAGAATACGATGGTCCGTTTCAAGGATTCAACGGCGTTTTCGGGCACGTGGGCTTTGACGGCGTGCAGTATTTTGATACGCTAAAATTCGACCCTGCGAAACGCAAAATCGACATTCCGGATATCCGCTTTACGCTCTATCGCTTTGTCATTGCAATTGACCATTTCAAGGATGAAATGTACCTGCTGGAAAATTTATTACCAAGGCAAGATTCAGCGTTAGAAAAGTTAGAAACCTTGCTGGATGGGCAGAAATTTGCGGCGCATCCCTTCAAAATGGTGGGCGAAGAAACCAGCAATCTGACCGACGAGGAATTTATGAAATTGGTGACGCTGGGCAAACACCATTGCCAGATGGGGGACGTGTTTCAGATCGTAATGTCCAGACAGTTTGCGCAGCAGTTTCAGGGCGATGAGTTCAATGTGTATCGCGTGCTGCGTTCGATCAATCCGTCGCCATATCTCTACTATTTCGATTACGGGAGCTATAAAATTTTTGGCTCGTCGCCGGAAGCACAGATGCTGGTGAAGGACAATGTCGCGACCGTGAATCCGATCGCAGGCACCTACCGTCGCACGGGCAACAACGTGGAGGACGCAGAAAAGGCGCTGGAACTCACCAAAGATCCCAAGGAAAATGCGGAGCACATCATGCTGGTCGATCTGGCGCGCAATGACCTGAGTCGGCACGCCGCGAATGTGCGCGTGAAGGAGCTCAAGGAAATCCAGTTTTTCAGTCATGTAATCCACCTGGTGTCCAAAGTTCAGGGAGATTTAACGCCCGAAACCAACTCCGTACAGGTTTTCGCCGATACCTTCCCGGCGGGCACGCTTTCCGGTGCGCCCAAGTACAAGGCGATTGAACTCATCAACCAATATGAAAATCAGAACCGCAGCTTTTACGGTGGCTCGATTGGGTTTATTAATTTTAATGGAGAATTATTACATGCCATTGTAATAAGGTCTTTTTTGAGTTTGAATAATACCTTGTACCGGCAGGCGGGCGCGGGCGTCGTGGCAGCGAGCGTCGAGGAAAAGGAACTGCAGGAAGTGAATAATAAATTAGGTGCTTTGAAAAGAGCCTTGACCGAAGC
>CAZFBU010000023.1:19920-35714 GCA_964517175.1 uncultured Saprospiraceae bacterium | reverse complement strand
CGACTGCCTCCGCTACTGCCGCCTGAAAGACCGCTTCATGTCTGCTGGGAAAATCGCCCGCCAACGCCCCCTGGTTTTCATTTTTTTGCGGTATATTTGAAACAAACCGGCCAGCATGGCGTATATTCCTTTTGATAATCATTACAAAGTCTCATATTATAGGCTTTAGATTAGGAAAGTATATGTACAAGCAACAATACCAATTTCAATTGATAACGACGTGTTAAAGAGTATTTTAAGTTTTGATTTACAAATACTTATGATTTTTGATTTTTGACTTCTCACTTCCGAATTGGTATAAGTTGTTCGTTTGTTGGTGGGTTTGGAAAGTGTGGATGTTGGGAGACATGTAAAAAAATATGAAAATCGCCCGTAAATGTGCCCGAATTTTTATTTTTTGCAGTACATTTGAAACAAACTAGGCAGCATGGCGTATAATCCCTTTGACAATCATTACAAAGTCTCACATTAATAGGCTTTGAATAAGAAAAATTCATGTAATAACTAGTCCGCCCGCTGGCAGATTTCGTAGGTGCAGATGCTGGGACACATATAAAAAAGGAAAACCGGCAAATAAGCAATGATGAGAAATAGCAAATATGCTGTAGTAAGTACCAATTATACAATTAGACTAACTTAACATAAACAATAAAAGATTCGTATAATATAGGAGTTACGCAGTTTACAGGTTTTAATTGATAATCAATGCTTTATGTTAGCTTGATTTTTTTTGGAATAAAACACCTAGCTATTGATTTTCAGTAATTTAAATATTTGATTAATTTATCTTTTTAGATAAATCGTCTAATTTGCGTAACTCCTATAATATTTGAATACAATTAATCCAAGAGAAACATGACAAATATCGTCTGCCTTGCATTTTTGAAAATTTTTGTCAGCGCACATTGCATACATTTGCAAAGCCACACAAACCAACCCACATCCCAAGCTTTGCAAAAGAGTGCAATTCTGCCAACGCACTTAATTATCAACCAAACGAAAAATATATTATGGAATTAATCAGACAAAATCCATATCACGTTATTGGAATTTTGGCTGGCGCCAATCAACGGACAATTGCTAAACAAAAAGCTAAAATCAATGCATTTCAAAAGGTTGGAAAGAGTATTGAATTTGACACAGATTTGGAGTTTACAGGAAATCCAGACAGATCAAATACTGCTATAGAGAAAGCATTTGCTAACATTGAAATCAATCAGAATAAGCTTTTCAATGCTCTATTTTGGTTTGTCAGTCACAACCATCTTGACGAAACAGCCCTTACCTATCTTCAATCGGGCGACCTTAAAAAGGCGGAGGACATTTGGCAAAAAATAACTAATGGAAAGGAAACTTCATCCAGAAATTTCACAGCATTCAATAACCTCGGCACACTAAAATTGGCGAATGCTTTAGCGAAGGATTCAATAAACTTTGAAAATTTTAGAGAAGGAGTCCGGCTAAAAACTGAATTACTTACTTCTGATAATTTCAGTAATTTTTGCCATTTGGTAACAGACGAGACTTATACTGTTGACCAAGAAAAGGAGTTAAATATATTTGTGAATGCTCTTCTTGAAGAAGTGAATAAGAAAAAAAACTTAGAAGCAAAGAAAATCCCTGCTTTAATCGGTAGTGTTCATCCAAAGCTAAAGTCCATTGTTTCAGAAAAGCTGACGGATACCCCGCTTCATAATATTGAACGAAAAACAGAACAAACCAAGAAAAAAAGAGCGGATAGCCCTGAAGATGGACTTGATTTAGCCGGAAAACTATACCGAGACACGAAAAGCGATATAACCACACTTTCCGAATTATTAGGCAAATCCGATTTAAAATACAAGATGGTTGCCGACAAGTTGGCCAAAGAGCTTTTGCAATGTGGTATTGATTATTTTAAGGAGTATCAAGACCGAGAAGAAGAACATGGAAGTGGAGGAATTCCAATGGAACATTCACAATATGCCGGAAGCACTTCGTCAACTGACGACTTAGGGACAGCGGTCATGAAGCTGTTCAAAACAGCCAAATCCATTGCAGTTGGTACTCAAACCAAAGAACGCATTGCCGAAAACATAGACGGTCTTCAGGAATGGATCGACAATGCTGATGAAAGAAGGAAGCAAAAACTCATTGGAGAAGATCTCAGGTTTATCGCCTCTAAATTGGAAAGATTTCAGAGACTAAAAGATACTGTTTCAAATGCACAGGATCTCGTTACGAGTTGCAAACCGAAACTACAGAATATTAAAGACAAGTTAGGTGCTTTAGATGACTTTTATTTAAAATTAAGTAGCGCTGTAGTTAATAATGCGCAAGGTATGCTTGTTACAGTAGTCAATGACGAACAGGAATTGTTTCAATTAGCTGTTAATCCAAATTCAGTTAATATGGAAAGAATTGCTCACATTGCTGTAAGAAGAAGTGGAGGTAGCCGAGCATCAGCAGCTGAAGCATTAACTAATTTAATTACTGATAGATATACAGCAATTTCAAGTTTAAAAGCTGCTGTGAATGGAGCACTGTCTGTTTCAAGACAATTAGGTGAATTGGATATGGTGCCTGAATTGAGAACGAAATACAATCAAAATCATTCAACTCTTAAATCTATATCATCACAATTAAACTCCTCTGGATCTTCATCAAACAGCAGTTCAGGCAGTGGTGGATGTTACATTGCTACAATGGCTTATGGTAGTTACGAACATCCTCAAGTTTTAGAATTAAGAGAATTTCGTGATGAAACATTAAGCAAGTCAATTGCAGGCAGAAACCTCATTCGAATTTACTACTGGCTTTCACCGAAGCTTGTAAAGTTTCTGGGTGGCAATAGGCTGATTAACTCACTCATTAGGAAATTGTTGAATCAAGTAATCAAGCATATACAATGAAGAAAATATTACTCGGAATATCACTTACGGCCCTTATCAGCATTTCAGCAAATGCTCAAATAGATAGTGCCCAGGTTGTGAAACGACTTGACCAAATAGATCGGCAGCTTCAGGAACTGAACGAAAACTATGAAGCCGCTCAAAACGAACTGCAAGAACTCAAGTCCAGCGATAATTCGCTGCAAAGGAATATTAACAGTTTGTCAAATAGAAGTGAAGGATTATCTATTCAAATAGATAGCCTGAACAAGCTGCTACAAGAAAACAGTATTGCTGTAAAAAGCCTTGATCAGCAATTAAATGAGCAGAAAGAGGAATTGAGCGGGCAGATTTCAGCGACAAGGGAAACGACCAGCCAATTGGGTGAAGACCTCGGTAAAAACACTCTATATTGGATTATCGCAGTTTTGGTAGTGGGCTTACTATCCGCTCTGGCCTTCGTACTTTTGCGGAAGAAAGTAACCGACAACCAGTTGTCCATTAGTGAAAGTCTGGCCAATACCCGGAGAGAATTGGAAAAGGAAGCGATCCGGCTGGATGAAAAGTTGGTTGAAGTTATGGAAACTCAAATGAAGATTATTCAGGAAGAACGCAAAGCTCAACCTGGAAGTCAGAACGGAGAACCGGACCATTCACTGGCGTTGAAAGTTGCGGATGAGATTGTCCGCATTGAAAAAAATATTAGCCGCATGGATGAAAATACCAAAGGGCTAAAACAATTATCGAAGGCGGTAGAACGGATTAGAGATAACTTTGCTTCCAATGGATATGAAATGGTTGATATGGTTGGTAAACCGTACGAAGAAGGATTGAAAGCATCCGTTACATTTCGACTAGATCCTGATATGAATGGAGAGCGGCCAAAAATCACGAGAATTATTAAACCGCAAGTAAACTACAAGGACGTAATGATCCAACAAGCACAAATTGAAGTTTCACAACCAGAATAAACAACCTAAAGAATGGCAAGAACGAAAATTGACTACGGAATTGATCTCGGAACCACCAACTCGGCAATTGCCCGAATGGAAAATGGTGAACCAACCATTAAAAAGACTGATACACTGAAAGACACAATGCCTTCTTGTATTGGTTTTAATAAGAAGCAATCAATTCTTGTTGGTGATGGAGCATTTAACCTCTTTAAGTCCGACAAATTACGGGCTATGAGAGGTGGAAATGTTACCCCAAACACCTTTATCGAATTCAAACGAACCATGGGAACTGATAAAACCTATCACAGTTCTCACATGGAACAGAATTACAATTCTGAGCAGTTATCCTCGGAAGTGCTCAAAAAACTGCGTTCATTTATTACCGATGAGAACTTTCAATCCGTAGTCATTACAGTTCCTGCCAAATTTGACATCCCGCAAATGGATGCTACCCAAAGAGCTGCAAAACTTGCTGGGTTTGATCATTGTGACCTATTGTCGGAACCCATTGCCGCTTCTATGGCGTACGGGATAAATGCCAAAAATAAAAATGGATACTGGATTGTCTTTGACTTTGGGGGAGGAACGTTTGATGCTGCACTTGTGAAGGTTGAAGAAGGGATCATGAAAGTGGTTGACACCGATGGAGACAATTATCTGGGAGGAAAAAACCTTGACGAAGCCATTGTAGATGAAATCATCATTCCCTATTTGCGAGATAAGTACGTTGTTGACAGCATTCTTGAAGATCAATCCAAAAAACAAATTCTCCAGGATGCCATGAAATATTTTGCTGAGGAGGCAAAAATTCAACTGTCCTTCAAGGATGAACACAATATCCTTTCCGACTTAGGAGATATCCCCGGAGAAGATGATGAAGGCGAAGAGTTCGAGTTGGATATAACCATCAACAGGGAAATGCTAAGGAAAGCAATTGCTCCTGTTTTTCAGCGTGCTATTAACATCACCAAAAAGGTGATTACCAGAAATAATCTGTCAGGCGATAAATTGGATGCATTGATCCTTGTAGGTGGGCCAACATATTCAACGATTCTTAGGGAAATGCTTGAGGAACAAATCATAAAACCTGACACCAGCACTGATCCCATGACCGCTGTGGCAAGTGGTGCTGCTCTTTATGCTTCTACAATAGACAATCAGGATACTGGTCCTGTTGAGACAGGCACTATTCAGTTGGACATTGGGTACAATGCATTATCGGTGGAGATGGAAGAATGGGTATCAATCAAGATCGTGCCCGAAAAAACAGAAGGGGATATTCCTGAAAAAGTCTTTGCTGAGATTGTGAGAGGTGATAAGGCTTGGTCGTCTGGAAAGGTAGCTATCAATGAAAAAGGAGAAATTATTGAAGCCAAGCTAAATGAAGGTAAACCGAACAGCTTTGAAATAGTGCTTTTCGATGAAGCAGGAAATAAACTTCAAGGACAACCACAAAACTTCATAATCAGGCAATCACCAGTCGGTGGAGGTGAAACAGCAGCTATACTTAATCATGGTATTGGGCTCGAAATAGACGCTGGAAAGCCATATTCCGTGTTTGAACCCGTGAAAGGCCTTGAAAAGAATGTGTCTATCCCAGCAACTGGAACAATAAACGGTTTGAAAACGAAAGTAGAGATCCGTCCTGGTAACAGCAATGACAAAGTACGGATAAGCCTTTATCAGGGTGACCATGATGCAAAAGATTCAAGAGCCATTTACAACAAGCTCATTTATGATGTTATAATTACAGGTGATGACCTTCCAAGTTTGTTGCCTGAGAACAGCGATGTAGACCTGACCATTACGACTGATAGATCTTCAGGCAGGATTGAAAAGCTAGAAGCATACTTCCCTTATCTGGATTTCACTCATGAAGTGCCAATCCCGGAAAACCCACCCACTTCAATTGCTCAGGAAAGACTATCACAGGAACTGAGTAGTGCGGAAGCAACCATCCACCGTTTGAAGTCCAATCAATTGATAGATCAAAACAAACTCTCAGAAATAGAAAAGGAAGTAGCGTATCAACGTGAAAGGTTTGACCAAGGCGGAACTGAAATAGACAGAAGGGTTGAAGTTTTTGGCAATCTTAATAAAGCCCTAAGACAAGCAGATGAACTCGAAGCTGGAATTGAATGGTCATCCTTAGAGCAAGAAATAAGGGAAGAGTTTGACCGCTTGGAAAAGGCGAATACGGAGTTGGGCAATGAGAAAACCAATCGACATGTAAACGAAATTAGAAACCAGGTTGATGAGGTAATACGCAAACGAGATGTAAAAACAGGACGAAACCTCCTTGAAGAAATAAAGGAACTATTTGTAGGTCTAACCTTTATCTATCAGTTAATGGGATTCGTTCGCTACAACAGCGAGAATTTCAATTCTGTTAGTTGGACGAATCAGAACCGTGCACGACAACTGATCAACCAAGCTCAGAGCATCATAGCCGATAACCCATCGGTTAGCGAACTGCATCCGGTTGTAATACAAATTGTCGATTTAATAATAATAGAGGGTGGTCAAGAAATACCAACTGAAATTCTTAGAAAAGGCAGAAGTTAATGAAACATCATGACCAAATATTAACCAAGTCTGAAACCATTGACGAAAAGTACACCACCCAATTTTTCATCAAAAAAGGTTCTCATGCTGAAACGTACCGAGTTAAAGACAATGAGAACCAAACAAAGTTTTTGAAGTTGTTCCAGCTATCAAAGCTGCATCGAACGCAATTTGACGGTGAAGGTAATATAAAGGAGATTGAATTTCTGAAATCAATCAAACATCCAAATACTGTTCAGTACCGGGATAGCGGTGAATGGTTAAAAGACAATCAACGCTTTGCCTATCTCGTGCTTGACTTCATCAGTGGAGAGACTCTTGAAGAACGGTTGAAAAGAAAGCATGCACTAAGCGCCTACGAAGTAAAACAGGTGGTTGGTGGAATCCTCAATGGTCTTAAATATTTACACAATCGGGAACAGCCTCTAGTTCATAATGACATCAACCACCAAAACATAATGTTGGATTTGAGTGGTAACATGCCAATTCCGAAAATTATTGATTTTGGCTATGCCCGTTATTTTCATAATTCAACCAAAGTATATTATCGAGAGGGGTTGAACCCATACTATTTGGCTCCTGAATGTTTCAACAACATCTTTTCACCACAAAGTGATTTATACTCAGTCGGTGCGTTAATCTATCATTTGCTTACAGGACTGCCGCCTTGGTTCATGGACTTATCAGATTACCAAAAAGACCGCATTGAGCTAGAAGAAGCTTTATTTGCAGCAAGACAGAAACCATTAAAAATCCCTTCCTTATCTAATTCCTTTGTTATTGATCCAGATAAGGAACAACTATTTGTAATTGCCCAGAAAGCTCTTGAAGCTGATGTGGACATTCGTTTTAATTCTGCCGATAAGATGTTGCAGGCTTTAAATGGTGAAGTTGAGATAGAAAGCAAATCACAACAACCTAAATCTAGTTCATCTGGAAAGCTATCAGGAAGCCAAGAGAGAAAAAAAGGGAACGGTTTCAATGATATTGCCGGAATGAACGAATTGAAGGAAACCCTTTTTCATGATGTCATCAGGGCTTTGGAAGAAAAAGAACTTTACGAAGAATATGGTTTAACCATTCCAAATGGAATGCTACTATATGGCCCACCAGGTTGCGGTAAATCCTTTTTTGCACAGAAATTATCGGAGGAAGTTGGATATAACTATGTGGAGATTAAGCCTTCTGAATTAGCAAGTATATATGTTCACGGTTCACAAGAAAAAATCAAGCAGCTGTTTGATGAGGCCCGAAAAAATGCACCGACCATCCTCAATTTTGAAGAGTTCGATGCACTAGTTCCTAACCGGGAAAGCCATGCAGGAAAGAATCAATCAGGTGAAGTCAATGAATTTTTGGCTCAGCTCAACAACTGTGGTAAAGATGGTGTATTTGTAATTACTTCCACCAACCAACCTGGACTTATTGACCCGGCAGTTTTAAGGGCAGGAAGGATTGATAAAATCTTTTTTGTACCACCTCCTGATTTTAAGGCCAGAAAAGAAATGTTCAAGATGCTTTTGGAAAAGCGCCCATTGGATTTCGGGATTGATTTTGACCTGCTTGCCGAAAAAACAGAGAATTACGTTTCAATTGATATCGAAAATCTGGTTAATGAAGCCTCCCGAAAAGCACTGAGAAGTAAATCTAAGATTACTCAGCAAATTCTTACCGACACAATCAATAGCACAAAACCCTCTGTAAAGATTAGCGAAATAAAGAGGTATGAACAAATCCGAGCGCAATTGGAAGGATTAGGCCAAGAGCATAACCGCCCTACTATTGGATTTAAAACAAATAATTAAAACTTGAAATATGGAACAACTTGCATTTAACGAATTATTATTACAGACAGCCTTCTCATGCATGGCATCTGATGGAGATATAGATCAGTCAGAAGTCCAACTGATAAGATCACTCGAACAAGATGAACAGTTATTTGGATTTGAGAATATCGAAAATGAGCTAAACCGCCTTGTTCGGGAGATCAATAAGAATGGACATAGCTTTTTGCGGGAGTATTTGCACCATCTTAGCCAATCAAACCTCACAGAAAAACAAGAAATTGAAATTGTGCGGACTGCAGTACAGACTATCAAAGCCGACAATGATGAGAAATACAGTGAAATAAAATTCTTCAAAATCATTCGCTCCAAGTTGAGTGTTTCAGATAAGACATTGATTGAAGTACTTTCAGCGTTTGAAAATCTTGAAGATGATTACTTACAGCAAGACATAATTTCTGAAAGTTACCTTGAAAAACTTATTGCTGACTATTTTGACAAACACGATATTCCAGAATTTGCATCAATCGAGTTAGACAGTAATGAATAGCCTGGAAAATATCATAAAAGTGGTGTTAACCATTTTGTTTTTCCTCTGCTTGATGGACATGCCTTACGGTTACTATCAACTCGTTCGTTTTTTGGCTTTGGTAGGTTTTGCAATATTGGCATATAAAAGCTTCGAAAGGCAGGAAAATATAATGACAATAATATATGTAAGTCTTGCAATTCTATTTCAACCGTTGATTAAGGTTTCTTTGGGTAGAGAACTTTGGAATATCATTGATGTAATTGTCGGAATTGGATTGATTATATCAATTTTCACAAAACCAAAAATGAAAAGAGAATTATTCAACGAAGGGCAGCTGTAAACAGCAAAAAATAAAAAACAAATGACCAGCCATCCAATAATGCTTGCGATCCTGCTGCTGGGAATATTTTCCTGCAGCCCGAACAAACCACTTGCAATGGATTACTGTGAAATGCTGCAAAGAGATCAATCATTCGTGGATCGGGAAGAAACGGACCCGGCCAAACGAGAAAGGAACCATCTAAAGCGGCAACAATTGTTCATAGAGAATTACGAACAAATTATTCAATGTACAAAGCGAGAAGGATTTCCGAAGGTACGTTTTGCACATTTGCCGCAGGATTCATGTAAATACTGGGCGGTTACTATGACGCTGATCCATACGGCTCAAACAAAACCCGAAATATTCTTCGGCGATGAATCCATATCGCTTTTCAACCAGCAAATAAAAAAAGGAAACCTGGAACCAGAGGTTTTAGCGCCGGCATTCAGAGTTAGCTTTACAACGAATGAATTTTGTGACGATTTGGAGGAATCCATCAGAAAAGCCATAAAAATCTGGGGAATGGAATCCTATCTGAACAAGGAACCGAAATTTAAAAAATGTGATTGAAATCAGCGAAGTCTTTAGTCGGCAAGAGGGTCACCGGACATAGCCCGGGTACTTAATTCTCCGCCCTACTTCGGCACAAATTCAAATCCCCAGCGTCCTTTTTTGATGGGCAATAGCACGGTATCGCCGCGGCTGGCGTCGGGGAACAGGGCGTTGCGGGTCTGAATTTTGAGCAAATCCCGGTCGCGATAGATGAACGACCGGTAGTGGCTTGGCTTCGCTTGCCCGTCGGCGCTGCGGATACCAAAGCGGCTGCCGTAGTAGGGTTCTTCTTCCACAAATTCGACGGCGATGTTTTTGGTGGCCCGGAAGCTCAGCAGGCGATTGCTGAGGCTGGCCAGCAGGGGCATCAGGATGATGGCGGCAAAGATGCAGCCTACGAAAATCTGTACGCGTTCGAGCCAGTCGGTCGCCAGTCGCTGCAACCGGAAGGCGACGCCCGCGCCCGCGCCCGCCCCGACGATCATGGCAAGGACCGCCAGCGTGCGCATGTGGAGCGTCCGGTTAAAGTATTGAAATTCAAAGGTATATACCGCAAAGATGGCGATAATCCCGATGCCGATTGCGGTGTAGATCAAATAGCTTTTCATTTGTTTAAAATTTTGCTGCGGCTGCACAAGATAGCGCAAAATTTCTGCATCGATGCAATCGCTTCGTAGCAATTCCCGGTTTAATGCATCATTTTCCAAGCATGCCTTTTGCTAGCAGCGAATCCGCCAGAGGCGGACAAGCCGCGTTACAAACATTTCATATCGTTTCAAATTGCAGCTTCGCCAGGGAGTTGTAAGCGCCGTCTTCCAGCAGCGAAAGCTCCTGGTGCGTGCCCTGCTCGATGATTTGCCCGTTTTCCAGCACGTAGATGCGATCGACATCCCGGATGGTTGCCAGGCGGTGGGCAATGACGATGGACGTTCGGTTTTCCATCAGGCGGTAGAGGGCTTCCTGTACCAGCTTTTCGGATTCGGCATCGAGGGAGGAAGTTGCTTCGTCCAGCAGCAGAATCGCCGGATCTTTCAGAATCGCCCGCGCGATGGCGATGCGCTGGCGCTGCCCGCCGGAGAGTTTTACGCCGCGTTCGCCAACGATGGTTTCGAGTTGTTCCGGGAAGGACTGGATGAAATCCCAGGCATTGGCTTGCCGGGCGGCTTCGATGATTTCCGCTTCGCTGGCATCGGGCTTGCCGTAGAGGATGTTTTCGCGGATGGTGCCGCCAAACAGGAGCACTTCCTGGGGCACGATGGCCATGTTTTGCCGGTATTTCAGCAGGTCGTAATCGTAAATGGATTGGCCATCCACGAGAATCTCGCCGCTATCCACTTTGTACAATTGCAGCAGCAACTGCATGATGGTGGATTTGCCCGCGCCGCTTGCGCCCACCAGCGCTACTTTTTGTCCGGATCGAATGCTGAAATCAATGCCTTTCAGCACTTCGATATCTTTGCGTGTCGGGTAGCTGAAGTGCACATTGCGGAGGGTTACCTCGCCCTGCAGGCGTTCGTGGGGTTCGAGTTTGGATTGTAAAGGCTCCACCTCGCCTTTGCGTTCCAGAATTTCCTGAATGCGCTCCGTGGCGCCGATGGCGCTGGTTAGTTCGGTGTACAAATTGCCCAGTCCGCCGATGGCTCCGCCAATAAAAGCGGTATATAAAATGAAGGAAAACAGATCGCCGACCTGCATTTCGCCGCTATCCACCAGGAGGGCGCCCCGCCAGAGAATAAAGAAAATAGCGCCGAAGAGAACGGTGATGATAAAGATGAAAAATAAGCCGCGAACGCGCGCAAACTTCAGCGATGTGCGCACCACGGCATCCACTGATTTTCCGTAGCGCAATACTTCGTACCATTCGTTGGTAAAGGCTTTTACAACGGAAAAAGACTGGAGAGTTTCTTCCACGATCACATTAGTGTTGGCCAGTTCGTCTTGTCTTTTTTTGGACAGGCGGCGGATGTAGCGCCCGAACACCATGGCGATAACGACGACCACCGGGAAGGTCAGCAGCATGATGTAGGATAATTTCGGCGTCAGCCAGGCAATAATGGCGATACCCGAAACGAGGGTGACCATCTGCCGGATGAACTCCGCCAGGGTAATGGAAAATGCCGTTTGCAGCTTTTCTACGTCGGAGGTAATGCGGCTGGTAAGTTCGCCGACGCGTCTTTTTTCAAAAAAGGGCACATCCTGGGTAATCAATCGGGCGTAGAGCGCTTTGCGCACATCCGCCATACCTTTTTCGCTCACATTGGCAAACAAAATGGTGCGCAGGTAAGAAAAGACCCCTTGTACGATGAGCAACACCAGGAAAAACAAGCCAAACTGCTGGAGGGTGAGGTCAAACTTCGGCTCGCTGCCATTGGCAACATTCGCCATTTCGCCCGCCGCCCCCGGGAAAAGCATGAAAAGCAGGCTGGATACCGTCAATAATGCCAAACCACCGAAGAACGACCAGCGGTATGGCCGGATATATTTGAAAATGCGGGCGGCACTTTGCAGTTTCTCCCGGGTGAGTTTCACTTTTTCCGTTTCCGTTCGGTTTCGGCGCATTCCCATATAACGTGATTTTTGGTGTTAAAAACTAAGCAAATAAACAGTCTTTTGTCGAAATAGGTTACGCTGCCTTTGCGGTAAAGTACAAATTTGACCAATGGATGAACTATCTTTACCTTATTTTTGGATTTTTTTGGAGAAAATATTCGTCCATAACGTGTTAAATCGTTTCGTAGAAAATAAAAAAAGGCAAACGGGGCGTTATCTTAACGCGAATATATTCCCGAAAACAAGAATGTGATTTCCCATGAAAGTAACTTCGACACTTCTCCTTTTGTTCTTCGCACTTGCTCTTCATGCCCAACCGATTGATATTGGTATCAGCCTTGGCTCGATGGCTTACAATGGCGACCTTTCGCCCCAAAGCCCGGTAGATATGGTGCAGCAGATTCGCCCGGCTTTCGGCGTCTTTGGCAGAACGAGTTTTAATAATAAACTTTCCGCAAAGCTGATGATTAATTTCGGCTCGGTGGATGGCGACGATGCGCGCGGCACCTATACAACGCGCGGGTACAAATTCCAGTCTTCCGTTATTGAAGCCAATCTCACCGGCGAAATCCACTTGTTTCGCGTTCGGCACACGGAGTCCAGTTTTACTTTTCCCTATATTTTTGGCGGTGTTGGTTTTTTTCATTTCAATCCGAAGCGCGAAACGGAAGACGGCACGCTGGTGGAACTGCAACCGCTGGGCACAGAAGGGCAAGGGCTGTCGGGTTACGAAGCGCCTTATGCCCGTACGCAAATCAACTTCCCGCTCGGGGTTGGCGTGCGGTTTGTGCTCAACGACCGCTGGAGTATCAGTCTGGAAGCAGGGGCGCGCAATCTGATGACCGACTACCTCGACGACGTCGGTAGCGCCCGGGTAAATTATCGCGACATTTACGAGGGGAACGGGCCGCTGGCAGCGCAGTTCAGCAATCCCGCTTTACCGGGTGATGAGCCGGTGGATTTGAGCTACCTGCGCGGGGGCGAATCAGACGATTGGTACTACACCGGCATGATTATGGTCTCTTATAATTTTGGCGAAGCCATCCGCAAGGCTTTTCGCGATCCGGTGCCTTGTTTCAGCAAGTGGTAATCATCCCCATAATGTATTGATAATCTGGAAGTACAACGGAATTCCCAAAATGATATTGAAGGGAAACGTAATTGCCAGCGACATGGTGACGAATAGCCCCGGATTCGCTTCCGGCAAAGCCGAGCGCATTGCTGCCGGTACAGCGATGTAAGACGCGCTTGCCGCCAAAACGGTCATCAGGAAGGCATTGCCCACATCCAGACCAATGGCATAGCTGAGCAGTAGCCCCAGAGCACCATTGATAAGCGGCATAACCAACGCAAAAAATGCCAGAAACACCCCTCCAGTTCGGATAGCGCCCATGCGCTTGGCAGAAACCATGCCCATATCGAGCAAAAACAGACAGAGCATACCCCGGAAAATAAGATCGGAGAAGGGTTCTACGGCTTCGGCCCCTGCTTCATTGGTTGTAGCGCCGATAATCAGACTGCCCAGCAGCAGGAAAACAGAACCCTCGGTGAGGGCTTCGCGGGTCAGTTGGCGTATGGAACCGTTGGTTTCATTTTCCGAATTCCGACTTGCCAGCCTCACCAGGATAACGGCAACGATAATTGCAGGCGCCTCCATCAGTGCCATTGCGGCTACCATATGCCCGCCAAAATCAACTTGCCGCTCCGTCAGGAAAGATAGTGCGGTAATGAAAGTTACGGCGCTAATGGAGCCATAGGTGGCGCTGATAGCGCCGGCATTCTGTAAGTCCAGGCGTCGGCGCAATATAAAAAAGCTATATACCGGTACTACCATTGAAAGCAGTAACGCCAGCAGCAACGCCGTGAATACCTCCGGTTGCAACCCGCTTTTATGCAGTTCCACGCCGCCGCGGAAACCAATGGAAAACAGCAGGTATAAGGAAAAGAATTTCGGAAGTGGTTTTGGGATGGTCAGATTGGATCGCACCGCCACCGCAAAAATGCCCAGGAAAAAGAACAAAATAGGCGGATTGGTAAAGTTCGAGATAATGATCGAAATATCCATGCCATTTTTTTTTTGCCGCCGCAAAAGTAAGGCGCAAATGTTGAATTCAAAACCTGGCGCAGTTTTTTTTTGCAAATGTTCCGGATTTACAAAAACCATTTATTCCCGATACATCAGCCGCCGTACAATTGGGAACGGCAGATCGCCAAAGCTCAGGAAGCGATCGTGAAACTCCCGCATCGAATAATGCTCGCCCATGCGCTGCTTGTATTCCTCTCGCATTTCTTCGATCAACAATTCGCCGATGATCTCTCTGCCGGGCGGCGAAGGTGTCTGCGAATCGCGCTGCACTTCGATGAAGGAATTGGTCGGCTCCATACCGATCTCGTCGATATAGATTTGCACCGCTTCGTCAAAGGTCATTTCGCCCTTTGCCATTTTCAGCTTGGTGAGAATGCGTTGGATGCGCCACATGCGCATTTGCAGTCGTCCCATGCGGGTTTTGAGCGCGGTGGTGTGGTCGAGAATTTCAAAATAACCTTCTTCTTCCAATAATCTTTCCAGATAAAAAGACCAGGCTTGGCTGTGATAGATTGAACGGAAAATCTCGCGCATCGGGCGTTGCTCGCGCGTGCCGGCAGCGGCGCGTTGCACAGTATGCCCCAGCCATTCGTGGTAGGAGATCACGTGTGTCCAGTAAGGATTGTAAGAACGAATACGGCTAGCTTTTTCCTCCTCGGTCAAAATATCTTCCAACGGTGTTAAGACATAATACCCTGATAATCTGCCCGCTACCGTCGGACCGTAAGTCGCGCCACCGAAGGAAAGCGTCCGGCGCGACATGGGCGATGTAGGCCGTACACCATAGTCGAAATCCGGAATCGTCACGAGGTGATCGCCCGCCGGACTTTTCAGCCAATCGGCAGCCATGACCACGAACTTCTCCGCCATCGGCGTCACTTCCGACCACGGCGGCGCTTCGTCTTTCATAGCTTCCCAAACGGTTTTTAAATCTCCGCTCGGATGGATGCGTTTGGCTAAAGCCTGCATTTCTGCCTTGCACTGCTTGCTCTCGCGCTCAGCGATGCGAATCATTTCATCCACGCCATAGCCGTAGAGCATTTCGTGTTCAAATTGGTAAAAATCGACCTCTTCCGGCTTCCAGGCCGGGGAGCGATTGGAGCGGGGCAACAGATCGGTTTCCAGCCATTGCGTAAAATTTTCCACTGCTGCTTGTGCTTCCTTTGCCGCGGCTACGAGTTCTTTTTTCAATGCCGGATCGCGCACGATGGCGTTTGGCACTGAATCCTGCAACAACAGCTTTGCGTAGTAACCCTGGTAAATGGCATTTTCCGTCCAGGTCTTCGCCGGATTAGTCAGATTTTTCTTGCCGTTGGTTAGGATTTGCGGCAAGCGTTTCAGTTCGCGCACGGCCGATCGAACGCCCGGTTCGCCGATAGCGCCGGGGCGCACGAAGAGCTGATTGGTCGCGCCGAGCGCGTAGTAACCCACCGGATTGACCTTATACAACTCAATATCGTCGATCTCAAACAACTGGCGTTTGACATGCGCGATGGCCAGCTCCAGATCAATCTCTTCGTCGAAAGACAAATTTTCTGCCTTGATCGCTTTGAGTTCGTTGAGAATACCAGTGTAGG
>CAZFBU010000023.1:8242-19820 GCA_964517175.1 uncultured Saprospiraceae bacterium | reverse complement strand
AAAGACAAATTTTCTGCCTTGATCGCTTTGAGTTCGTTGAGAATACCAGTGTAGGTTTTGGAAGCCTGGCGATAATCCGCTTCGCTGCGCGTGCCGGTGGAAACCTTCGGAATTCGCTCGACGAGCGCCGCCAGCTTCGTGCCTTCGGCAGTGGCATTTAACTGTGCAAAAGAAAATTGAACGTGGAAAAACAGCAATAGCGGAACCATTGCCATGAACGGAGTTAGCTTTTTCATACAAAAAATGGGTTTTGATTAAGTGCTTATGTGATTTAGACAATCGGCGGAAGCATTCTTTTCGTTAGCGAGCACAATTGACACAGCGATTGCTTTGGGGCATCAGTAACAACCTACCCAGTGGAATGGGGTTGCCACAGCGTACGCAAACACCAAAATTGGGTTCTCCCACTTTTTTGACCATGGTCTCCAATTGCGATAATTTTTGCTTCGCCTGCCGCAGGGCAGCTTCGGCAACCGCTTTGTTGTTGATCGCATCCATGCGCGACACCCGCCCGATGGCATTATCTGGCGAGACCGGTTGCGACATTTCTTCGTATTCGACGATTACATTCTTCGTCTTCTCGATTTCCGATTCGATTTTAGCCTTTATTTCCTGTAATGTTTTTTCGTCCATGGTTGAAGTTTATTGAAAAACACCAAGTTACGCCCATTTTCCAATTTAGAAAAGCATTCCGGTTCAAAAGCTGTCCTTTTTCTTGTAAATTAGCGACCACTCAAATCGAAACTGAACTATGAAATCCGTACCGAAAATACTTTGGCAGCCAACGGAAGACTTCCGGCAGCAGTCCAACCTGCGCCTGTACATGGACTGGCTCTACGAGGAAAGGCAATTGTTGTTCAAAACCTATGATGAAATCTGGAATTGGTCGGTGGAAAACCCCGCTGATTTTTGGGAATCCGTCTGGCAATATTTCAACGTAAAAAGTCACAGCCCGTACCGGCAAGTATTGACCGATGACCCAATGCCGAATGCACAATGGTTTGTGGGCAGCACGCTGAATTACGCGGAGCATATTTTTCGCAGCTACACCGATGTGCATCCAGCGATTATTTTTCAATCAGAACGGCAGGGTTTGATCGAAATCTCCTGGGCGGAGCTGCGCGCGCAAGTGGCAGCGATGCAAGCGTATCTGAAATCCTTAGGCGTGAAGCGGGGCGATAGAGTAGTGGCGTTTTTGCCGAATATCCCCGAGGCGACGGTGGCGTTTTTGGCGACCTGTTCGTTGGGTGCGGTTTGGTCGAGTACTTCTCCTGATTTTGGGGCAAATAGTGTAATGGATCGCTTTCAGCAAATTGAACCGAAGGTACTAATTGCCATAGATGGCTATACATACGGTGGGAAAGGATATGATAAACTGGATGTTGTTGCGGAATTGCAACAAAAATTACCCACGCTCGAAAAGGTCATTGTTTTACCTTATTTGAACCAAAAAATCGACATTTCCAACATCAAAAACAGCGTGCTTTGGTCAGAAGCAACCGCGAGTACTTCCGCTACGCTACACTTCGAAGCGGTGCCTTTCGAGCATCCCATTTGGGTATTGTACTCTTCCGGCACGACCGGCTTGCCGAAGGCAATCACCCACTCGCAGGGCGGCGTGCTGCTGGAGCATTTCAAATACCTGGCTTTTCATAATGATGTGCACGCGGGCGAGCGATTCTTCTGGTTTTCTACTACTGGCTGGATGATGTGGAATTTTGTACAAGCATCTCTGCTCCTGGGCGCTACGATTGTGTTGTACGATGGAAGTCCTGGCTATCCGGATTTGAATGTGCTGTGGAAATTTACGGAAGAAGCGAAAATTGCTCACTTCGGTACGAGTGCCCCTTACCTCGTAGCCTGCATGAAAAAAGGCTTACATCCTGGGACAGATTTTGATCTAAGTCACTTGCGTTCGATTGGTTCTACGGGTTCACCCTTGCCTCCCGAGGCGTTTGATTGGTGTTACGAAAACATCAAATCTGACCTATGGCTTTGCTCGATGAGCGGCGGCACCGATGTGTGCACCGCATTTGTGGGGGGCTGTCCGCTATTGCCCGTTTACGAAGGCGAAATACAGAGCCGCGCGCTGGGCTGTGCCTTATATGCGTATGATGAGGACGGTAATCCCGTGCTCGATGAAATGGGCGAAATGGTCATCACCAAGCCGATGCCTTCCATGCCGATTTATTTCTGGAACGACGAGGACAAGCAACGCTACCTGGGTAGTTATTTTGATACCTACGCCGGTATTTGGCGGCACGGCGACTGGGTGGAAGTGACTGCCCGCGGCTCGCTCATCATTTATGGTCGCTCGGATGCGACGCTCAATCGGCAAGGCGTGCGCATTGGTACAAGCGAGATTTATAGCGCCATGAACAAAGTGCCGGAAGTCAAAGATAGCTTGATCGTGAACCTCGAACTCAGTGGCGGGCGGCACTACATGCCTTTATTTGTCATCCTGCAAGACGGATTAGCACTAACCGATGCCATCAAACAGAAAATCAATCAAACCTTACGCAGTACCTACTCCCCGCGTCACGTGCCGGATGAAATCATCGCCGTGCCCGACATTCCCTATACCATAAGTGGCAAGAAAATGGAAGCTCCCGTGAAGAAAATTCTACTGGGCAGACCGCTGGAAAAATCAGCGAATATAGACTCCATGCGCAACCCGGAGGCGTTGGACTTTTTTGTGGGGTTTGGGAAGGGGATTGGGTAGAGGGGAAACCTATTTTCCTGGCGTCTCTGTGCCTTTGTGCGAGCATACGTCGTTTTTATCGGCTTCAAATATTTAACAACACATCCCACCAAAATAGTGGAAGATTGCATCTTTAACATGGAAGCCCGATTAACCATGCAGAAGCAGGCATCCTGTTTATTAAAACAATTCTATTCCCTTACTCAAGCACTAAATACATCTACCAATAAGTCAACTTTACCATTTTATGAGAATTTTAGAAATCACCCTACTACTTGTTGTCACCATTTTGCCTTTTGTAAAAAGACCCCTGGTAAGGCGCACGCAGCCAAACTACATTTTATTGTTCATCGGTATTTTGTTGGCGCTGCACGTTATCTTGGAAGGCTGGCGCTGGCAGATGATCCCCGCTTATGTATTGGCGCTCATAGTTGCATGGCGAATAAAAGCGGTGGATGCCACCAATCCTGCTCGACTAACGTTTTTCAGAAGCATTGGTTATTTGAGTATCATAGTTTTAGCTTTTATTGGTTGGATATTGCCCATGGCGCTGCCGGTTTTTACCTTACCCGAACCAACCGGAGCCTATCATGTCGGTACAGCAATGATGCACATCGAAACCGAGCAGGAAGAGCAGATCACCGAAGCCCCCGACGATCAGCGCGAATTAATGCTAAAGTTCTGGTACCCAAGTGAAGCGGGGGTATCATCCCTGCGAGGAGAAAAGTATGTAAATGACGCCAGCCGGGCCGGATTTGCAACGAAATACGGCTTACCGCCCAACGCACTTCATTACCTCGATTACGTAAAAACCTACGCCTACGCCGATATACCCATCGCCGATGGTCCTTTTCCGGTGCTGATCTTTTCGCACGGCTACGGATCAAAGGCAAGCGGCTATTATGCAATACTGTCGGAAATGGCAAGTCAGGGCTATGTGATCATCAATATGAACCACACCTACGAAAGTTTAGGGGTAACCTTTCCCGACGGGCGCGAGGCATATTTTGATTATGAGTACCAGCACCAAATCGCCGCCAATTCCATGGAGCGCATGCAATCTGTCATTGATGCATTCAAAAATGGACTTGCATACGAGCAAAGGCATCCCATTGTAACGGAAGCAGTAAAAGATTACTTCGAAGGCGATATACAGGATCGCTGGGCAGCTGACATCCTGGTCGTGCTGGATCTACTTGAGCAGTGGAACAGCGCGGGTACGTTACAAGGCAAACTTGATCTGGATAGGATTGGCGTTTTTGGGCACTCGGTGGGCGGAGGTACTGCTGGTAATGCTGCCATGCGAGACAGCAGATTGAAAGCAGCAGCCAATCTCGATGGCATTCAGTGGGGTGAGAAGATCGACACCCTGCATCATATTCCTTATCTCTACGTGTCCGCGGATTGGCCAGCCGAGCACGAGGATATCAATGCGCATATCTATCGAAATAAGAGTACCGATTATTTCTATGAAACAAAGTTATTGCAGTCCGGTCATCCGAACTTCATGGATATTCCCTTTATGATCCCGGTCAGCGCGGTAGCAGGCACGGGCGACATCGACCCGTACCTGGGTACAGAGATTGTTACCAAACTGCTGACCGCCTTTTTTGACAAGCATTTAAAAAACAAGCCCACTGCCGACCCGCAAGGCATCGGCGCGGAATATGAACAGTTGGAGATGACGGTTTATCCCGGGGATTCGATGGAATGATAGGTGTTTAAGGAACCTTTCAGGTGACACCTCTGCAAGAGACGTCGCTTGAAAGGTTTTACTCAAGTCCTTGCAACACCTCTTTTTTCAAAATGGGAAGATGGTTCTTTAAAATAGCCCAGACGATAGAGTCATCTACGCTATCATATGCATGAAAATGCGGTTGCGGAAAGAAATAATTTGCTTGGTATGGGTCAGCTTGTACTCAGTTTTTTCTTTACTAAACTTATTGACGGCTTCACCGACAATAGCAAGCTGACGCTCAACTGCGCTTTTGGTTTTTTTATCTTCCTGATAAACATAAAAGTCATTGATCCCTTCTGTAAAGGATTCGATCAACTCAATGGCGATCAAAATATCAGATAGATACTTTTTGGCTTGTTCGGTCATAGATCAATTGCTTGGTGGCTTCTATGCTTTCACGAAGATATGGATTTTTGATGGGTTGGTCGGTGAGCAAATCTATTTTTCTATCAAAGAGTTCTTCCAGTGCGGTCCAGAAGTTCATGAGGTTCTCGCCGCGCTCCAGCGGAGGCATAGGCTGCATCTCCGCAATAAAATCCAGATCACTGCGTGCCTCATCAAAACGATCGCTCACCACTGAGCCGAAAGCATACAATCGCTCCACGTCATACTGCTCGCACAGCGCTGCTAATGATTCGAAATGCTTTTCCAGAATGTACGGCAAAGACATGGATGCTTGTTTTCTAGTTTAACGCAGACTGTCATTGGAAAGTTGCTGTAGTTGGAGAAAATACGACATCTCTGCAAGAGGCGTCACCTGAAATGTTAAAATCTTACCCGCGCGCACAATGCTTTTATCTTTTTGGGGTATATTTGAAACAAACCAGACCGTGCGGCGTATGAATTCTTTGAGTGTTACTTCTAGGTTCAAACGGATGTTATTTGTCCATGTAAAAACCCAGCTCGCTCTGGACTCTGTCCGGAGTTTAGCACCCATTTATTCGCTTTACCACTTGCCCCGCAAGCAAACCTTCCGTATATCTGCGGTACTCCTATCCCAGTCCCACATCCGGCGTTCCTTACCACCCCCGCGCGGTCAGCCGTGCCGATAAGGCTACTCAGTACCGAATGCCCAGTTCTTTTTTTGCTTCGTCTATGCTTATTTTTTCGCCATTTTTGTAAGCCACCAGGAAGGCGTCTTTGAAGCCCCGGGTTTGCAGTTGTTTTTTGGCGCGGAGGGCTTCGTCCAGATCGACAAAGCCGCGTGCCTGGTACTTGTAGTAGTTGCCTTCCTGCACCACTTCAATGGGGAAGGGGAGTCGCTGCCATTGGCTTTGGCTGGCGTCCACGGGTTGGGTTGCGGCGGCTACCTGTATGCAAAACTGAACGATGTCCGGCGATTGCTTGATCTTCAGGTCGGGGTTTGCGGGCGGTGATTTGTAGGTCGTCGGTGATTGTTCGGCTACGCGTACGACGGTTGGTTCCTGCGGCGGTGGCGGCGGCAGGTCGGCGATGACCGGGCTGGTATTGAGTTTGCCGGTTTCGACCATGCCCTTGTATTCGGCGAAAGCCTGCAGGACAGCGCTGGCCATGGCATTTTGCCCTTCTTCGGTATTCAGGTACGCTTCTTCGTCGCGGTTGCTCAGAAAGCCCGTTTCGACCAGCACACTCGGCATGGTCGTGGCTTTCAGGACGTAAAAACCCGCCTGCTTCACACCGCGCGATTTGCGCTGGGCAACGGCGTGGATGTTGGCTTCCACCCGTTCGGCAAAGAGGATGCTCTGTTCCAGGTAGGCATTCTGAAACATGCTGAGCATGATGTGCGCCTCGGGCGAATTCGGGTCAAAATCGTAATGCTGTTCGTAATTTTCCTCCAGCAATATGGCTTCGTTTTCGCGTTTGGCTACTTCCAGGTTGTGCTCGGCGGTGTGCAGCCCCATCACGTAAGTTTCCGAGCCTTTGGTTGCCTTGCTGCCCGGCATGAAATTGCAATGAATGGAAATGAACAGGTCGGCGTTGTTGCGATTGGCGATCTTCGCGCGTTCGTGCAGCGGGATGAACACATCCTTGTCGCGGGTCATAATAACCTTCACTTCCGGGAATTGCTGCCGGATGGCGGTGGCTACCTTTTTGCCGATGGCCAGCGCCAGGTGCTTTTCGCGCGTGTGCCCGCCGAGGCAGCCGGGGTCGTGCCCGCCGTGGCCGGGATCAATCACGACTGTTTTTATCTGGTAATCTGTTTCGTTGGTTTGGCTTTCTTTGATAACTTTGCGAACCGTCACGACGACGGAGTCGTTCCGGGTGGAGTGGTGGAATGGTTGAATGGTAGCAGTAGCTGTTTGTAATAAAATGTTAAACTCAGGTACAGTGGATGGCGAAACGGGTAAGATAATCGTTTGTAATGCGAGTAAAACAGATGTCATCATAGTTGTCCGGCTTTCTAAAGTTTAAAAAGAGGATTCGCTTTTGGGAAATAAAGTACAAATATACAGGAATTTACAGACATTGGTACATCCATCAGGTTTACAAAATAACGCAAATATTCGTTTGAAAACAAAGCTGCCCTTCGCAATATTCGTCTGTTGCTGTTTTTTAACGTTTGCGCTGAACGGACAAACAGACCCGGTTCGGGATACCCTGCCCGTGCGCGCGCGCGACACCCTCAGCCAGGCACGCGACAGCTTTGCGCTTTCCAGCCGGGACAGCCTGTTTTTTGGTATCAAATACTCCAAGGATTCGCTGGATGCACAGGTGGACTACGGCGCTGCCGATTCGATGCGGCTCGATATTATCAACAAAAAAGTTTATCTCTGGGGCGATGCCTATGCCAATTACACCACCATTTCGCTGAAAGCCGATTACATTGTGCTCGACTGGGAAACGAGTATCGTTACAGCCGGCGGTTGGCCCGATAGTACGGGCCGCATGGCGGGCTTCCCGGAGTTTGCCGACGGCGAGCAGCGCTTTACCGCCGATAGCATGCGCTACAATTTTCAAACCCAAAAGGGCAAGGTTTATGATGTGGAAACGCAGCAGAACGATGTGCGCGTGGTCGGGAGCCAGTCGAAATTCATCAGCGGCGCCAAAACCCCGGGCGATACCACGCGCAACGACGTGGTGTACAGCTCCGATGCCATTTTTACGACCTGTACCGCCGATCATCCGCATTTTGGCATCCGGAGCAATAAGCAAAAGGTGGTGCCCAATAAACTGGTCATCATTGGTCCTTCCAACCTGGAAATTATGGGCATACCGACGCCCCTGTGGCTGCCGTTTGGCTTTTTTCCGGTGACGGCGGGCAAACGAAGTACCGGGCTGCTATTTCCCAGTGATTACGAATATTCGCCCACCTGGGGCTTTGGCCTGCGGGATATTGGCTGGTTTTTTCCGATGGGCGATAATTTCAATGTGGCAGTGACCGGAAATATTTACGTCAAGGGGCGGTGGGGCATCACGGCTTCTTCCCAATACCGAAAGCGCTACAAATACAACGGCAATCTTCGGTTGGGGTACGAACGCATTCTCACCGAAAACAACATCGGCACGCTGGATGTAAGCAATTCCTACATTCTCAACTGGTCGCACCGGCAGGATCGCACCGCGCACCCCACCAATACGCTGGGCGGCTCCATTAATATTCAAACGAATAATTATCAAAGCCGGGTGTTTAACGATGCCAACAATGTGTTGCAGAACCAGTTGAATTCAAACTTCACCTTTAGCAAAAACTGGCAGAACAAGCCCATCAGTTTTACGGCAGCGTTCAACCATTCGCAAAATACCGCCACGCGCAACGTGAATATCACCCTGCCCAATCTTCAGTTTCTGACCCAAACCCTTTATCCGCTCAAGCGCAAAATCCGCACCGGACCGGAGCAATGGTACGAAACCATCACCTTGCGCTATACGGCGGACGCGCGCGCCAGCTTCAACGCCACTGATACCACGCTTTTTACCAAAGAAACTTTTGAAAACGGACAGTACGGCGTGCGCCAAACGGCAACCTCGGGCACGTCTTTTAAACTGCTCCGGTATTTTAACCTGAACCCCAACGTCAACTACGAAGAGGTTTGGTATTTTAATACGCTGCGTCGCGAATTTGACCCCGCACCCGTGCTCGGCGAGCCGCGCCTGGTGTTCAATGCGGATGGCACGGAGGTGGATACCCTGATTGACACCCTGCGCTACGGCATGGTGAACGATTTGCGGCAGTTTGGTTTTGAATCTTTCCGCGATTTTTCGGCAAGCCTGACGCTCAATACCCAGCTTTTCGGAACGCTTCAGTTTCGCAAAGGGTGGGTGCGGGGGCTGCGGCACGTCGCCAAGATCAACACCTCGCTGAACTATGCGCCCGATTACTCCAACGATCTGGAATACATCCGCTTTGTACAAACCGATTCGCGCTTTCCCGACCAGTTGCAGCAGTACAATATTTTTCAGGGGGGGGTCTTTGGGCTGCCGCCGCAGTCGGGGCAGCGCCTGGCTTTAGGATATTCCATCAACAACATTTTTGAGGCAAAAATCCGAAAAGACACCACGATTGAAAAAATCAAACTTTTTGACAACCTCGTGGTAAACGGCAACTACAATTTTTCCGCTGATTCGCTGAAATGGAGTCCGGTTTCGGTCAATGGTACGGCGCGCTTTTTCAAAGGCATCACCACTTTTTCGACCCTTATTCGCTTCGATCCTTATGCACTGGCGCAAAACGAGGGCGGCCGTTTTCAAAAAGTAGATCGCCTGTACTGGCGTGAAACGGGGAAGGTTCTGCGCTTTTCCGATGCGAACCTGCGCTTCAACTCCCGAATGACCGTGTCGAAGATCCGGGCGCTTTTCCAGGGCAAAGAAGAGGAAGTGGTAGAGGATTTGCGCGACAATCAGGGCGGGAATCCCCGGCAGGGCGGACCCGAACAACGGCAGCAACCCGAAGAAGATTTTCTGAGCCTGTTTGAAAACTTCAGCATCAA
This sequence comes from uncultured Saprospiraceae bacterium, assembly GCA_964517175.1. Lineage (GTDB taxonomy): Bacteria > Bacteroidota > Bacteroidia > Chitinophagales > Saprospiraceae > JADJNW01. The sequence goes on along the minus strand of CAZFBU010000023.1, from coordinate 10,474 downwards.
CCACAACCTGGTGATGGGTTGGAATACAGATGCCAATACCGGCGAGACGCAGTTCGATATTTCCGTGCATTCCATCAACCTGCAGGGCAGCATAGAACTGACGGAAAACTGGCGAATCAATGTGGGCAATTTTGGCTACGATTTTTCGCGTAAGGATTTCACCTATCCTTCGGTTGGCTTCTCCCGCGACCTGCACTGCTGGGAAATGGGCATGAACGCCCAGCCAACGCGGGGAACCTACAGCTTTTACATTCAGGTGAAACCGGGCACGCTTGGCTTTATCAAGGTGCCTTACCAGCGCAACGTTGCCGACGGACAGAACGCTTTTCGGTAATTGCACCGGCTGTGTAAGCTTGATTACAAATTGCGCAAAATCAGAATCTATCAGGTCTGATCAGGTTTTTGTATTTTCGCCACAAAGCAATCATAAAAATTGAAACCCGCAAACTTTATCATCCTGATCGTTATCAGCCTGTTGTTCCCGCATTGGGCGAAAGCCACGCACATTGTGGGCGGCGAAATGAACTATACCTGCCTGGGCGACAATCGCTACGAAATTACCCTCACGATCTTTCGCGACTGTTTCTATGGCGATCCGAATGCCTGGTTTGATAATCCGGCGTCTATTGGCGTTTTTGATGCCGATAATCAGCTACTGGGCCAATTTCTGGTGCCGCTGATGAACAATGACACCCTGCAGCCGGTGCTGAGCGGCGCGTGCTTCGTCGTGCCCCCGGATGTATGCGTACACACGACCACCTACCGGGCGGTTGTACAACTCCCGCTCATTCCCGGCGGTTATCAACTGGCTTACCAGCGTTGTTGTCGCAATCAAACTATCCTCAACATAGTAGAACCCTTGGCGTCGGGCGCAACCTATGGCGTCACGATTTCTGAGCGCGCTTTACGCGAATGCAACAGCAATCCGAAATTCAGAGAGTGGCCCCCGATCTACATCTGTGCGAATGAGCCGATTCTGTTTGACCAATCCGCCGAAGATATAGATGGCGATTCCATCGTATATAAACTTTGTACACCATTGCTGGGCGCTTCGCAAGCCGACCCGCGCCCGCAACCACCCACCAATCCGCCTTACGATCCGGTCGTTTGGCTGGATCCACCCTACGGACTCGACAATATGCTGAACGGCATTCCCGGTGGGGAGCCGCTGCACATTGACCCACAGACGGGCATACTGACGGGCATTCCCACTACGGTGGGGCAGTTTGTGGTGGGCATCTGCGTGGAAGAATACCGCGACGGGGAGTTGATCTCAACAACGCGGCGCGACTTTCAGTACAATGTTGGCATTTGCGGCAAGCCCACGGCTGGTTTTTTTGCCCCGGCGCTTCAATGTGGCGATCTTTCGGTGTCTTTTCAAAATCAAAGCCTGGAAAGCAATAGCTACCTTTGGCAATTTGACGACAAGGGGACGGCTTCCAATCTGCCCGCCCCAACCCACACCTTTCCGGATACCGGCATTTATAACGTCCGCCTGATTGTAGAGCCGAATACCATTTGCGCCGATACTTTTGAGCAAGCCATCGAACTATTGCCGGCAACGCTGCAGCCTGATTTTGAAATCGATTTTACGGATTGCTCGGATACGCTGACGGTGGCCATCAGCGATTTATCTTCGGATGCGGCATCAGAAATCATAAACTGGGCGTGGAAACTGGAACCCGCCAATCTCCTTGCGACCAGCCAAAACCCCGTTTTTCATCTGGATAGCAGTGGCACGTACGCATTGCGTCTGCAACTGGAAGCCGCGAACGGATGCCGGGCGGAATTGACAAAACCGCTGGAAGTCAGCCTGATTGAAGAAAACCTCCTGGATTCGCTGGTCGTTTGTGCCGGTGAGGAGATTGCGTTAAATCCTGATTTCAACATTATATACACGTATCAATGGTCGCCCGCTATTTTTCTGGACGATGCTTCATCGCCAAATCCGCTCGCAACGCCGGATTCTAGCATTGTTTATACGGTCGAAATTACCGATGCGAACGATTTCTGTCGCATTGAACGTTCTATCATGGTGCGCGTTGCCGAACCTATAGCTGAACTGGTTGCTACTGCAGAGCCGGATAGCATTTTCGGGCGGGGCACGGTGCAGTTGCAGGCTACTTTTGACAGTACGTTCGCGTACATTTGGCAACCGGATCAATCGCTTAGCGCCAATGACATTCCTAACCCGCTGGCCAGTCCGGCGGAGACGACAACTTACACGGTTAC
>CAZFBU010000023.1:6742-8142 GCA_964517175.1 uncultured Saprospiraceae bacterium | reverse complement strand
TATGACATATTTAAGACAATCACTCGCACTGGGTTTATTTTTACTTTTATCCGTCATTTGCCGGTCGCAGACTCACATCGGCATCAGTGGGGGCGGCGGCATCAACGACATGGTCAGCCTGCGCGCTTCGCTGCCGGTTCAGGTAAAATTGTCTCCTTCGCTAAGTTTCCGCGCTGGTTTTGTTTTCACCCAGCAACACAATACCGATATTTTGCGAAAGCTAAATGCGTTTCGGGATTATCGCCGTACGACGATCAGCTATGTGGGCATTCCGTTGCAGTTGCAGGCGAGTTTGCCGTTCCGGGCGTTTTCGGTGTATGCACTGGCTGGTCCGCAAATCAATTACGGGCTTTCGTTTTCCACTTCTTATCTGGAAGAGGGCATTTATGGGAATGAACGGCTCGATTTTGAAAAGCTACAGGTGAGGCGCTTTGATTTGGGTTTAAGCACGGGTATCGGCATTTCCGCAAATATACGGAAGGATCAGGTGCTGTTTATAGAGATGTTGATGTTGCTTAATTTCTATGATATTGACGCAGATCCCATTGGTGAAATATACAACGAAGGCAAAGTTTTTAACCTCGGATTTTTGTTTCCAATCAAGTAGTGGTTGGCCGTTCGCAAAATCAAGGATACAATTCCCCTTCAATGCACATGTACTTTTTGCCCCAGCGCTTCCTCGAAGAAATGGTTCAGCGTAAAGGTTTGTTCTGCGCCAAGCTTCTGTCCGATTTGACTCGCCAGATACAACCCAACTGCAATGATTCCAAGCAATGGCAATACCCACAAAATGGGGGCATCCAGCCCCAGGCTTCGCCGCGTAAACCCGAAAATGCTGATGAACAGCGCCAGTATCCCCACTGCGCCGTAGCCAAAAGTGAACATGACCCAGACGCTGGGGTTCGGACCGTACAAACCACTGATGAGCGTGCCATCATCGTGGGCTTCCAGGTTCAGGCTTAGCTGCGGCGACCAGAAATGTTGCTCCGCTGCCGGAATTTTCAAGACGATGTGACCCGGAATAACCGTGCCATTGCAAATTTCGCGGGCATCTGCAAGGCGACGCCTGATGCGTTCCTGCACGGCTTCGGGGGCTTCGGGTACCCAAATTTCAAACCGGGGACGAATGCGAAAACTGGTCATGGATAGAGGTTTAGATGTTTCGACATCTAAAATAGGAAATTATTTCAAACTTTGACCTATCCGGAGCAAATTGCCGTGGATATCCACAATCGCGAATTCGCGCATCCCCCAGGGCTTATCTTCCAGTTTTCCATTCGGATGGATCACGCCTGCACCTTGGTGTGTCTCGTTCTGAGGTAGAATTTTTCCCATCATCGGATTTCTTTCCTACTTTCTTTTGTCTAATTTTAGACGAATGTACATGTTTACCTAAAAAC
>CAZFBU010000023.1:0-6642 GCA_964517175.1 uncultured Saprospiraceae bacterium | reverse complement strand
CTTTCCTACTTTCTTTTGTCTAATTTTAGACGAATGTACATGTTTACCTAAAAACTCATATTCCTATGATGAATCTGAAAAAACTCAAATTCCTTTGGTTGGGTGCGTTGCTTTGCATCGGCACGATGCCTCTGCTCGCGCAATCCAGTCAACAAAAATCAGTTTACAACGAAAAATTTTACAACAACCTGGAATGGCGCAACATCGGGCCGCTGCGTGGCGGTCGTTCGCTCGGTTGTACCGGTAGTCCCGGCCGCCCGAATGAATACTACTTTGGCGCGACCGGCGGCGGCTTGTGGAAAACCGTCGATGGTGGTCAGGAGTGGTTTCCGGTGACGGACGGGCAAGTGACCAGCTCTTCTGTTGGTGCGGTGGCAGTAGCAGAAACCAACCCGGACATCGTCTATATCGGCATGGGTGAGACGCAGCTTCGCGGCAGCATCACGCAAGGCGACGGCGTCTATAAATCTACCGATGGCGGCAAAACCTGGCGGCACCTGGGTTTGGCAGAGACGCAGGCGATCTCGCGCATTCGCGTGCACCCGACGAATCCGAATATTGTGTATGTCGCGGCATTGGGGCATCCTTACGGCGATAATGAAGAACGCGGCGTTTTTCGTTCAACGGACGGCGGCAATACCTGGGAAAAAGTGTTGTACGAAAGCCCGAAAGCAGGTGCGGCGGATTTGATTATTGATCGCAAAAATCCAAACATTATTTACGCTACGACCTGGCAGGTGTATCGCAAAGCCTGGAAAATGTGGGGCGGCGGCGAATATTGCAAGCTTTGGAAATCCGTAGATGGCGGCGACAACTGGATTGATCTGACCGAAAATCCGGGACTACCGGAGCGCCCGATTGGTAAGATTGGTATCACGGTTTCGCCGGTGAATTCTGACCGTCTGTACGCTATCGTCGAAGCCAATGATGGCGGCGTTTATCGCTCGGACGACGGCGGCTGGACCTGGAAACGCACCAACGACGAGCGCAAACTGCGTCAGCGTGCTTTTTATTACTCCCGCATTTACGCCGATCCCTGGGATGAGAATACGGTGTATTGTTTGAATGTAAATTTCTATAAATCAGTCGATGGTGGCAAAACGTTCGATATCCAGATTCGTCCGCCGCATGGCGATAACCACGATCTTTGGATCGATCCAAACGATCCCATGCGCATGGTCAGTTCCAATGATGGTGGAGGTACAGTCTCTATTAACGGCGGTAAAACCTGGACCGATCTGGACTACTGCACTACGCAGTTTTATCATGTAACAACCACCAGTGATGTGCCTTATCACGTTGCCGGGGCGCAGCAGGACAACTCGACGCTGGCAATGCCGAGCGATGGCTGGGATCATATGCAGGCCCGCGGTCACAACAAAGGCTGGTACTACGCCGTCGGCGGCGGGGAAAGTGGTTACATCACACAGCATCCGACCAATCCGGACATTTTTTACGCCGGTAGCCAGGGCGCGTTGCTCACGCGCTATGATCGTAGCAACGGGCAAATTCGTGATATTCAGGTCTATCCGCGCTTTTTCTCCGGCGAACCGGCGAGCGCGCTGCCCGAACGTTGGCAGTGGACGTTCCCGATTGTCTTTGCGCATCAAGACCCAAACGTAATGTACACCTGCTCGCAGCATGTCTGGAAAACGACCGATGACGGGCAAAGCTGGGAAAAGATCAGTCCCGACTTGACTTATGCTGATCCGGAAACTTTGGGCAAAACCGGTGGCATTATTACAATGGATATGAATGGCCCGGAAATCTATGCAACGGTATTTGCGCTGGCGCCTTCCTATCACGATATAAACACGATCTGGGCAGGCTCGGATGATGGAAAAATTCACATCACCCGTAATGGTGGAAAAAACTGGACGGACATTACACCCAAAGATTTACCGAAATTCTCCCGCGTAAGCATCATCGACGAATCCCGCCACAACCCGGGCACGGCTTACGTTGCAGCGAACCGCTACCAGGTGGATGATCGCCAGCCTTACGTGTATCGCACGACGGATTATGGCAAAACCTGGACCAAAATTGTCACCGGCATCAAAGACGGGCATTTTGCGCGGGCGGTGCGCGAAGATCATGTGCGTCCGGGCTTGTTGTTCCTGGGCACGGAGCATGGCGCGTATGTTTCTTTCAATAATGGCGACCTGTGGCAGCCGTTGCAATTGAATCTGCCGGATACGCCGATTCGCGATTTGGTAGTGAAAAATGACGATGTAGTACTGGGTACACACGGTCGCGGTTTCTGGATTTTGGATGACATCAATCCGCTGCGGCAACTCACACCGGAACTGGCGAAGGACGACGCAATTTTATTTGAACCCAGCGACCCGATTCGCTCGGTTTATGACCTGACGGTGCAATATTATCTTGCCGAACAAGTCGATTCGGTGAAAATGGAAATCTTGGATGCCAAAGGTAATATCGTCAATACTTTTGTTGGGAAAAAGCCAAATAATAAACCCGACCCGAATGTACCCTGGTGGCAGCGCGGCGGTTCTTCTACACCGACTACTGCCGCGGGTCTGAATACCTTCACCTGGGATTTGCGCTATCCCGGCGCAACCACTTTTGATGGCATGATTATCTGGAGCGCGCGGCCGCAGCGCGGTCCGAAGGCGCCACTGGGTGATTATCAGGTACGCATGACGGCGGGCGATTACAGCAAAACCTATCCATTCACGATCAAGATTGATCCGAACCTGAGAGGTATTACTGCGAAAGATTTGCAGGAGCAATTTGACCTGGCAATTCAGATTCGTGATAAGGAAAGCGAAGCCAACGAAGCGGTCATCCGCATTCGAGACATTCACAAACAGGCAAAGGAACGTTTGGAAAGAACCAGCGATGAAGGCGTACATAAAATGGCGAATGACATGCTCGACAAGCTGGCGGTGATCGAAGAAGATTTGTACCAGGTGCGCAACCAGAGCAATCAGGATCCGCTGAATTTTCCGATCAAACTCAATAATCGCTTGTCTTCCCTGCGCCGCAGCGTGGAAACCGGCGATGCCCGCCCGACAGCTGGCGCGTACAAGGTTTTTGAGGAATTGAAGAAGGAATTGGCAGAGCATTTGAATAAACTGAATGCAACGGTCAAATCTGATTTACCAAAGTTAAATCAGGCACTGGCGGGTAAGAATGTGAAAGAGGTGATGGACCAGACGAAGGAATAATAAATACATGCCATTGCCTCCATTGCCTCCGGACTTAAGTTAAGTCCGGAGGCAATGCATTCTTCAAATTTACAATATGACAAGCTACCACACCAGCCGTTTCCGTGCGCAGGCGGCTGTCACCCAGGCTAACGCTTGCATACTGACTTTTTAGAGCTAACTCAATTTCCGCAGGTGAGAAATCGCCTTCCGGACCAATGAGCACCAGCACGGAGCGCTGCGGTTGACAAGCATCCTGTAGATGCGGCGTCGGTTCTTCGCCCAAATGCGCAATGAACTGCTGATCAGCCTTTGCATTAGCGATAAAATCTGCAAAATCAATCAATTCGTTAAGTTTGGGCAGCGTTGCTTTCAGCGATTGCTTCATGGCGGCGATCAGAATTTTTTCCAGGCGATCGAGCCGGATACGTTTGCGTTCGGCGTGTTCGCATCGGAGCGGCGTGATTTCATCGATACCAATTTCGGTGGCTTTTTCCAGAAACCACTCGAAGCGGTCGTTATTCTTCGTCGGCGCAATGGCAACGTGGACGCGAAAGCCGCGCTCCGGCTCGCTTTTGCGATCATTAATCTGGATGACGCAGCTCTTTTTGCTTACTTCGATGATGTTGCCTTCGTAAAACGTGCCAAGTCCATCGACAAAAGAAACCGCATCGCCGGGCTTCCTGCGCAATACCTGCACGCAGTGCCGGGCTTCTTCATCTTCCAGAAAAGCCAGATCGCCTTCTATATTTTTGGTATAAAACAGATACATACTTGCGAAAATCTATAAAATTGCGGCATCCGTCGCAAAAAAAGTCAATGAAAGGCAAAAATACAGTACCTTTGGCGGTATTCTGCTCAACAGATGCAGAAAAAAAACGTTCTATTGGAGTTTGGCAAAGGAAAGATTGCCGGAATACACTCGATTGACAAGTATTAAAAATTCAATTCTCATAGATGGATATTTTAATTATGGCAGGTCAGCTCATGCTGAGTCTGATGATTTTGGTAACGCTGCATGAGTTGGGGCACTTTCTGCCAGCTCGCCTGTTCAACACGCGCGTCGAAAAGTTTTACCTCTTTTTTGATCCCTGGTTCGCACTGTTCAAAGCCAGAAAAGTGAACGGGCAATGGAACGTTGCCAGTATTTTTAATAAAAACAAAGACTATCCCGAAGACCGCAAAGAGTCCACTGAATATGGTATCGGCTGGCTGCCGCTGGGGGGCTACGTGAAAATCGCCGGTATGATCGATGAAAGTATGGACACCGAGCAGATGAAGGAACCACCCAAGCCCTGGGAGTTTCGCTCGAAACCAGCCTGGCAGCGCCTCATCATTATGCTGGGCGGTGTGACGATCAATTTCATTCTCGGCTTCCTGCTGTATGGCATGGTGCTGTGGGTTTGGGGGGAGGAATATCTGCCTAATGAGAACGTGAAATACGGCATTTATGTTGATTCGCTGGGCGCTGACATGGGCCTGCGCGAGGGTGATAAGATTGTTGCAGTCGGCGATCAGCCTTTCGATAAATTCAATGATCGGGTAGTTGTGCGCGAAGTAATCATCAATAATGTCAACACCCTGACGATCGAACGCAATGGTGCGGAGCAGCAGTTGTCTATCGACGAAAAATTTGTAAGCATACTGGCGAGTCGCGAAAATAAAGATAAAGTGTTGTTTGGTCCACGATTCCCGTTTGAAATAGCGGCCGTAGCGGAGAATACACCTGCTGAGCGTGCGGGAATGAAAACGGACGATAAAGTTATTGCTTTTAACGAGCAACCGACGCCGTTTTTCACCGATTTTCAAAAACTGGCGCGCGAAAATAAAAACCAACCGGTGAAGGTCACCGTACTGCGCAACGAAAATGATACGGTTCGTTTTGATATGACGCTGACCGAAAATGGTACAATTGGGGTGTATCCGAAAGGTCCGGCTAATTATTTTGAGTTTAAAACCCAAAAATATACTCTGGCGCAGGCATTGCCGTTGGGCGTTGTGAAGGGCTGGAAATTTCTGGGTGACCAGATGAAGGCGTTCGGGCAGATGTTTAAAGGCAAGATCAAGGTGTCGGAAAGCCTCGGTGGTCTTGGCTCTATTGGTGGAATGTTCGGTGCGCAGTGGCAGTGGCAGCGCTTCTGGACGATGACGGCGATCCTGTCGCTCATTCTGGCGTTCATGAACCTCCTGCCAATTCCGGCGCTGGACGGCGGGCACGTGATGTTCCTGCTGTACGAAATGATCAGCGGCCGCAAGCCGAGCGATAAATTCCTCGAAGTCGCCACAACCGTTGGCTTTATCCTCGTGTTAGGTTTGATTGTCTATGCCAATGGATTGGACATCTGGAATGCGATCAAAGGCTGGTTTGGCGGCTAGCATGGTCGCATCACAACACTTGTAAAGTATGAACTACTTTGAATTTTTTGACATACCAATTGCATTTAAAATTGACGAAGCAGCGCTGAAAAGGCGGTTCTACGAGAACAGCAAGCAGTACCACCCCGATTTCTATACCTTGGAATCGGATGAAAAGCAAGCAGAAATTCTGGAGCTTTCGACATTGAATAATGAGGCGTACCAAACGCTGACTGATTTCGACCGGCGATTGAAGTATATTCTGGAGCTAAAAAATGCATTAGCGGAAGAGGGGAAAAATAAGGTGCCGCAGGATTTTTTAATGGACATGATGGATATTAATGAAGCGCTGATGGAGTTGGAATTTGACTTCGATGAAGCCAAATACGCAGAAGCGATGCAACAGATAAAGGCTCAGGAATCAGATATTTATGCAGAAGTGGAATCCTTCATTGAAAATTACGAGGACGAAAAAGCGACCGATGCGGAACTTTCTGCAATAAAAGATTTTTACTTAAAAAAAAGATATTTGTTGCGCATTCGAGAGAATTTATCTAAATTCGCGTCGCAATAAAAGAAAGTGGCTTTGTGCCGGCGGCATTCCCTTAGGTTTGGCGATGCCATAGTCGCCGAAATGACATTAAAAAACCAAGCCGAAGTGGCGGAACTGATAGCGGCGTCCCGATTAAAAATCGGGATGATAGCAACATTGTGTGGGTTCTTGTTCCACCTTTGACAAAAAATAACACTGTTCAGTGTATCGTTGAAACTGGCAGTCATGTTTTGATCTAAGATCAGAACATTCACAGATGAGTATTGGTTGAAGTATAAAAAACAAGCCGAAGTGGCGGAACTGGTAGACGCGTCCCGATTAAAAATCGGGATGATAGCAATATCGTGTGGGTTCTTGTTTCACTTTTGACAAAAAATAACACTGTCAGTGTGTCGTTGAAACTGGCATTCGTGTTTTGATTAAGATCAGAACATTCACAGATGAGTATTGATTGAAATATAAAAAACAAGCCGAAGTGGCGGAACTGGTAGACGCGCTGGATTCAAAATCCAGTGATGGCAACATCGTGTGGGTTCGAGTCCCACCTTCGGTACCAGGTATTTG
>CAZFBU010000022.1:30286-36381 GCA_964517175.1 uncultured Saprospiraceae bacterium | reverse complement strand
TACAACCAGGTGAACCTGAACAGCAGCGACCTGCCAACGGGTGTACTGACTTACACCCTGGAAACAGAAGGTTTCACAGCAACGAAGAAAATGATTGTTATCGAATAACTAAAGAATCTAGGGCAAGCCTAAGTTTGTGTAATTTTGTTTAATGTTGAGGGCTGGAAGAACATCCAGCCTTCTTTTTTTTTGCACTATCAGAATTTGAATTCATCCCAATTTCAATTCATAGTGACGTGTCTGACAATTGTTTAAAAGTTGATTTTCAAATTTCGATCCCGACCTACGGGTACGGGATTTCGTTTCGCTCAACTTCCAAATTGGTGTTATTTATAAAAGCATAGCCATTAGTCGAAATTGGTACAATGGTATCCCTGCACTAAAAAGTTATCAGGCGATTCTTCACAAGCACGGTGAGCGGTGTGAGCGCTTTGCCCGTCCATTCACCAAAAACCTGGATGGGGTGGCCGCCGCTGAGGGCAAGGAGTTTCCAAGCGTTTTCTTCGGAAGTGCTGGCAGGGAGCTGGTGATCGTTGTTGTCTATGAGAAATAATTGCTTGCCTTTCACAATGGGCACGGCGGCGTCGATGAGCACCGGGAAGTTGCCGAGCCAGGGATTCGCGGCTAAAGCTTCGGCATAGTCTTCCAGAAAATCGCTCCAGGTAGCATAGCCATTCAGCGCAGAGCTATCGCCGGTGAAGGTATAATGCCTGACGAGCGCGCGCTGCCGGAAACTTCCGGGGTAAAAAACCAATTCCGCTTTGATCATTTTGCCAACTTCCCACTGCTCAGAGAAATCCGCATTGCCAAAGACAAAATCCAGAAGTAAAGCTTTAGCGTTTGTCGCCTGCCCGAGTAGCCAGGTACGGCGCTGGCGCAGGTTCTCCTCCATTTTTTCAGTCTGTCCGATGATGTACCAGGTATCGACGATGCCCGCTTGCGCCAGCACTTCTTCTTTTTTCAAATTCACACTGCTAAAATTTAGCAATTCCTGCTGCATGCCTGTCGGCAGTTGTTCCATTTGTTGAAAAGCCCGGGCAAAAAGGTATAATTCTGCCAACTCCGCGAGCAGATATTCGTGGGCATTTTCCAATTGCGAAATTTGCGCCAAGCCCCGAATACGTCGCCCGATGCCGCCCAGCTTGGCATCTACCATGCGGGCGGCGAAGTCATGCCAATAGTTGGAATCCCGGGCGAGTGTATCGGCTAGGCCGTGTCGGGCAAGGTCCTGCAGCCATGCTTGCAATTCGATGATGCCGCTTTGCATGAGCAGCCAGGTTTTTTCCGGTGGCTCGATGGCGGCTGGTTTTTCCCGTGCTTTAGCAGCTTTTTTTTCCTGTTTTTCCAGCCAGATTTGTACCCAATCGGGGTGATCGTGCCACACTTGAAACGCGTCGGAGCCTTGCAGGTAAAGCATGACGAGCGCCAAAACGTGCTTGCAGGGGCGCTGGCGACTGGGGCAGGAGCAGGTAAATTGGAGCTGGTGCAAGTGCACAGCCGTATGGAATGGTTCGGCGCCGGTTTTGTATTCTCCCCAGAGAATGGTTTCGTTTCCGAAAATGTTTTCCCAGCGAAACGGGTAAGCAATCCCGCGCGCCCGTTCGAGCGCTGTGGCGTTGGCAGCAGCCGATTGTAGGGTTTGGGGATTCCAGTACATTATTTATTGGATTCTGGCGCTGTTGCAAAGACGGAGGCGATCATCAATCCTCATCTTCCTCTTCTTCTTCCACGCGGATACCCAGCACCACCATCGCCCTTTCCGATGCCATCTGCTCGGCGCTTTTTTTGTTGAAATCATCGGCAGTCGCCAATTTTTCACCATTGACCATGACGGCAACCTTGAAGCGATCGCGTTTTTCAAACTTGTAGCGTGCCAGCAGTTTGTAATTGACCGTCTGACCATTTTTCTGGCACCATTCCAGCAGCTGACTTTTGTAGTTGTCATCTACTTTTTCCAGGTTGTGTACATCAACGTAGTTGTGCAGCATCTTTCGGACGACGAAGTACATCGTTTTTTTGTAGCCACATTCCAGGTAAATCGCGCCAACCAGGGCTTCCACTGCATTGCCCAGCATGGAACGGCTCAGGCGGGTATTGTTGTATTCGGAAAGCAGCATATCCAGGCCCATTTTATCGCCGATTTTATTGAGCGATTTTCGTTTGACGATCTTGGAGCGCATTTTGGTCAGGAAGCCCTCATCGCTATTGGGATACTTTTTGAAAAGATATTCTGCCACGATGGTGCCGAGCACGGCGTCGCCCAGGTATTCGAGCCGTTCGTTGTTTTGAATAGCGTAGCCCTTCTCAGACGAGCCCGACTTGTGAGAGAACGCCAATTTGAAAATGGACAAATTAGCAGGCGTAAACCCCAGGATACCGCGCAACCGCCGCGCCAGGAGTTTATCTTCTGATAAGTAGAAATTGTAAAGTCTGAATAAAAAGCGCAAAGTCGTACATTTAAAGTTTATGCAAAAATCAAACCTACCCGGAAAGCGTAAGCTTTCATAGAAAATTCACAGACGAACATAAAGAACATCTGCCATCCTGGCGTAAGGGGCAGGAGGGACTACATCTAAGATTTACTACAAAACTTATGCCTTTTGTAGCGACTTGCCAATAATACCTTTAAAACATATACGGTGAGGTTGAAAATCAAGTAGCTGTTGGGGCAGGCGAGTGCGCCATCGTTACTTCATACGGCTAGTTAATTTTCAAACCTTTTAAATATCACGGTTGAGTTGTGCCCACCGAAGCCAAACGTATTGCTCATGGCTGCATGCACCGGACGTTGCTGCGCTTCATTGAACGTGAGGTTCAGTTGGCGGTCAATCTCCGGATCATCGTTGAAATGATTAATCGTCGGTGGTACAAAATTATGGTTTATTGCCAAAATACAAGCAATGGCTTCAATGGCCCCCGCCGCGCCGAGTAAATGCCCGGTCATCGACTTTGTGGAGCTGATATTCAGTTTATAAGCGTGTTCGCCAAATACTTGCTGAATGGCTTTCAGTTCCGCCACATCCCCCAGCGGAGTAGATGTGCCGTGTACATTGATATAGTCAATGGCTTCGAGCGACATGCCTGCATCCTGGAGTGCAAGGTGCATCACCTTACTCACACTGATGCCCTCCGGGTGCGGAGCGGTCATGTGGTAAGCATCCGCTGTGGAACCCCCGCCGACTACTTCGGCATAGATAGTCGCGCCGCGTTTTTGCGCATGCTCCAGTTCTTCCAGCACCAGGCAGCCGCCGCCTTCACCCAGCACGAAGCCATCGCGCTCGGCATCGAAAGGGCGGGAAGCCGTTTTGAAGTCGTTGTTGCGCGTGGAAAGCGCTTTCATGGCATTGAAACCGCCAACGCCGGCTTTGCTAACTGCTGCTTCCGAGCCACCGGTGATGATGACGTCATTTTTACCCAGCCGGATGTAATCGAAGGCATTGATCAGTGCATGAGAGGAAGAAGCACAGGCAGAAACCGTGGCATAATTGATACCCCGAAAACCATATTTAATGGAGATCATGCCCGCTGCAATGTCGATGATCATTTTCGGAATCATAAACGGATTGTAGCGCGGTGTGCCGTCGCCGGTGATATAATCTTCGATTTCTTTTTCCAGCGACTGCAGGCCGCCGATACCTGCTCCCCAAATCACGCCGATGCGGTCGAGATCGAGTTGTTCTAATTGCTGATCGATACCAGATTGAGTCACCGCTTCTTGCGCAGCAACCATAGCAAACTGGCTGAAACGATCCATTTTGCGGGCTTCTTTTCGGTCGAAATAATCTTCGGGCTGGAAGTTTTCTACTTCACAGGCGAATTGCGTTTTGAAGTTAGTGGCATCAAAACCGGTGATGAGATTCGCACCGCTGATTCCGTTTTGCAACCCTTCCAGGTATGCATTCAGATTTTTTCCTATCGGAGTAATGGCTCCAATCCCTGTTACGACAACCCGTTTCATATTTGGAAAGGGAAATTTATACAATCACTGCCCGGCAATTTCTTTTTGCTGCAAGCAACGAATTCGAAATCTGGATCGAGTACGCTTATTCTTTGCCAGGACAGTATGTTGTCAAAAAAAGTTCCACAAATCGGACGCATAGTCCGATTTGTGGATGGACTCTTGAAACGGAGGCAATTATTGCTGGACTTCTGCTTCCAGGTACTTAATTGCGTCACCGACGGTTGCGATATTCTCCGCTTTTTCATCAGGAATAGCGACGTTGAACTCTTTTTCAAATTCCATAATCAACTCCACTGTATCCAATGAGTCCGCACCCAGGTCATTCGTGAAGCTAGCCTCAGGAGTGACCTCCGATTCTTCGACACCTAATTTGTCGACAATAATACTTGTTACTTTTTCTGCAATGCTTGAAGACATAATAAATTCGCTTTGTTTGTTGAACGAATATCCGTGCAAAGGTAAGATATAACTTCATTGATAACCAAAGTTTTTAATTTTTTTTTGCAGCGCCCCGAAAAGCTGTCCGTCCCAATTTGATTATTTTTACAATAAATGTACCTTTACCTTTGTATTATTGTAGGGTTTACACTTAGTGCGTGCGAACGTTCGCCTGACCGATGTTTTAATGAAAAGATAACTGACAATCAGCGTATTTTGCTGCAATTAGTTTTTATATTCGCTCGATTGCACAAAGACCCTTATCGTTTTTTGAACAATATCCAATAGATCACAACCTCTTTGAAAATATGCAAATCGTTGACCATCAAAACACAAAAATCGTAGCTACCGTAGGTCCCGCCTCCAGTTCCTATGCCAATTTACTCGCGCTGGTACAAGCCGGTGTGGATGTCTTTCGGCTCAATTTCTCGCATGGTACCCACGCCGACCATCAGGAAGTTATCAATCACATTGCTTATATCAATGAAAAGTACAACCTGCACATTGGCATCCTCGCGGATTTGCAGGGCCCCAAACTGCGCGTGGGGCAAATCGAAAACAACGCCCTGGAACTGAAGGAAGGCGACGTCGTCACTTTCGTAAGTGAAGAATGCATGGGCACGATGGAAAAAATTTACATGAGCTACAAAAAGTTCGCGCAGGATGTGCAAGTGGGAGAACGCGTATTGGTGGACGACGGCAAGCTGGTGTTTGAAGTAGTTGAAACCAATAAAAACGACGTTGTAAAGCTCAAGACCCTTTTCGGCGGCACCCTCTCCTCCCGCAAAGGCGTAAACCTGCCGAATACAAAAATCTCCCTGCCATCGCTTACGGAAAAAGACTTGCGGGATTTGGAGTTCATTCTGACTCAGCCGGTCAACTGGATTGCGCTTTCTTTCGTACGCACAGCAAAAGATATCACTGAGTTGCGCAAGCTGATTGAAGCCAAAAACCACCCGGCGAAGATTATTGCCAAGATCGAAAAACCGGAGGCTATAGAAAATATTGATAAAATCATCAAGCGGACAAATGGCGTGATGGTAGCCCGTGGCGACCTGGGTATCGAGGTGCCCATTGAGCGGATGCCCGTCATTCAAAAGGAAATTATCCGCAAGTGCATTCAGCGTGCCCGACCGGTTATTGTAGCTACTCAAATGATGGATAGCATGATCACCAACCCCAGCCCCACGCGCGCCGAGGTGACGGACGTTGCCAATGCTGTGCTCGACGGTGCGGATGCGGTGATGCTCAGTGGAGAAACTTCGGTAGGTGTGCACCCGGTAAAAGTGGTGGAATATATGAACAAAATCATCGAGGAAACCGAGAAAATATTTCACCTTGAAGAAGATCGTCGCCCAAAACCATCGCCAAAAACGCGCACTTTCATGTCGGATGTGGTATGCTTCAATGCTGCCAAAACCGCCGAAGATATCAGTGCAAAAGCAATCGTAGGCATGACCAGCTCCGGCTATACCGCTTTCAAAGTATCGAGCTATCGCCCGAGAAACGAAATTTACATTTTCTCCGACCGCATGCACATGCTGGCTACGCTCAATCTGGTGTGGGGCGTTCGCTGTTACTACTACGACCGCTTTACAACAACCGATGAAACAATTATTGACGTTAATGATATTTTAAAAAGAGCGGGTCGCATTCAGCCGGGCGACATTGTGGTGAACACCGGAAGCATGCCCCT
>CAZFBU010000022.1:5354-30186 GCA_964517175.1 uncultured Saprospiraceae bacterium | reverse complement strand
GAGCGGGTCGCATTCAGCCGGGCGACATTGTGGTGAACACCGGAAGCATGCCCCTGCACCGTCGGCATCGCACCAATATGATGAAAATCACGGAGGTGGAATAGCCGAGGTTGCTGGTTTTTTACGCCGAGTCAGTCGAAGCGGATATTGCCGCACTGCCAGGCGCACGCCTATATTTTCTGTCTGATACGCTGCATGAGAATTATCAAAAACGACATCCATATTGCTCGCCATCGTGCTGAAGAAAACAAGTGGCTGAAACTCCCCTTCTACCCCGAAAGCAACTCTGAGACGAAAAATGCGTTTAATTGACAAAACGGGCACTAAATTTGTCCGGATTCTGGTGAACGCGCAGAGAACTCGCTGATTTATCCGAAAAAATATTGATTATCAACATAAAAAGCCCGAACTTAGTGTTTTATTCTTAAAAAATCCGGAAGGGAGGCGATCATTTAACCGGGCTGAGATTGACGCTGTGAACAAAATTTTTACTAATGAGAAAATACTGGCTTTTTGCTGTAGGAACGCCTGAAAAGCAAATAATAAGGTATCAAAAAAACTACACAATTTTTATCGTGCTGCTACTTTTTGCGACGACGTGGGGTTCCGCGCAGCAAATCAGTGAGCGGGAAGTTGCGATTCAAGGTAAATTCATTGATGCCAATCGGGAACATTTGCTGGGTAATTTGGACAAAGCAACCGAGATTTATCTGGATATTTTAAAGGATTCGCCGGATAATGACGCCGCAGCTTACGAATTGGCGCGTGTGTATGATTCGCAGGAAGAGGGTGAAAAGGCGTTGCGTTATATCCGCATGGCAATTGAAGCAGCCCCGGATAATCACTGGTATCGTCGCTTCCTGGCAACGCTTTATCAAAAACAAAATAAAAATCAGGACGCAGCCACCGTATATGAAGAATTGGTGAACCGCGAACCCGACAACGAAGACTACTACGACTTGTGGGCGTATTTTCTGGTGCAGGCTAACCAGATAAAAGAAGCCTTGAAAGTGTATGACAGGTCTGAAAAGCGAATCGGTATCACAGAAGATGTCATTCGCCGGAAGCATTCGCTGTACGTAGGTCTGGGCGACAATAAAAAAGCGGCCGAGGAACTGAATCGGCTCATCGAAGCCTATCCGAGCAGTGTCGAATATCGACATCTGCTGGCCGGATTTTATGAGCAAATCGGTGAGCGTAAACTGGCAAAAGGGGTTTATCAGAGTATCCTGAATATTGCACCCGACGATCCGCGCGCCAATATGGCACTGGCCGGTACTTCCGGTCGGGAGAATGACGATCTGCAGTTCATGCAGTCGCTCAAGCCGGTTTTTCAAAAACCAGATATTGGTATTGATTTAAAAATCAAGAGACTACTGCCTTTCATACAAAAAGTGGCGGATACGGGCGACCAACAACTGGCAAGCGCTGCGCTGGAATTGACCGATATACTGGAACAAGTACATCCCGACGAGGCAAAATCTTACGCGGCTGCCGGAGATTTGCTCTATTATGCAGGCCAGCCCCTCGAAGCCCTGGAAAAGTACAAAAAAGCAATTGATCTTGACGACACCGTATATCTGGTGTGGGAGCAACTGCTGCGCATTTATCTGGAAGCCAGAGACTTTCAGAGCCTGCGCAAAGAATCGGAGTACGCAATGGATTTGTATCCGAACAAAGCCATCCTGTACTACTGGAACGGACTGGCAAACGCACGCCTCAAACGCACCAAAGATGCCCTCGGCGCTTTCAGCCAGGCCAGCCTGATGGCAGGCAATGACGTTGCGCTGCTGTTCAATGTGAAGCTGCAGGAAGGGGCGGTTTATTTTGATCTGAAAAAGTTTGCGGAAGCGGATGCCGCATTCGAGAAAGCGCTGGAACTGAATCCTCAAAACGCAGAAGCCCTCAACGCCTACGGATATGCCCTCGCGCAGCGCGGTGAAAAACTGGAGCAGGCAGCAAAAATGGCTAAGCAGGCAGTTGATTTGGTACCCCGAAATGCCTCGTACCTGGCAACTTACGGCTGGGCTTTGTACAAGCAAAAAGAATTCAAAGAGGCAAAAAAATGGCTGGAAAAAGCCCTGGAAAGCGGAGGTGAAAACGACCCCGGCGTACTGGAGCACTACGGCGATGTGCTTTTTCAGATGAACGACAGCGAAGGTGCCCTGCAATACTGGAATCGGGCCAGAGAGAGCGGAGGGGCATCAGAATTGCTCGACAAAAAAATTTCTGACCGTCGGTTGTACGAATAATCGAAGCGACAAAAGCCGCAAACAAATGTTTCGTCCGGACTATACACCGTGCGGATCGAAAGAAACGTTAGAATTTACACATTTCTCGGATTTAAAAAATTCACCCGCAATATGCACATATCCAAAAAATTGAGCTATGTACTTCTTTTGGTGGCTAGCTTGTTCTTGACTAGTTGTGGCGCCTCCAAAAAACTCGGCACGGCCGAATTGGATCGAAACAGCCCCGAATTTTTCCTCAGAACCCTGGCTACCAATCAGGTAAATGCTGATTGGTTTGGCGCTCGCGCCCGCATCAACTTCGAGGATGGCTACACATCCGTAGGTGGTACCGCTACCATCCGGATGCTGCGGGACAGCCTCATCTGGGTGTCAGTGCGCAAGCTTGGCTTCGAGGTGGCACGCGCGAAAATCACGCCGGATTCGGTATATATCATTGATCGACTGAGCAATGCCTACGACATCAAAGGGCTGGACTACCTGGCAAAGGAGTACCATATTCCCGGCGACTTCAGCGTGCTGCAAGCACTCATTCTCGGCAATCCGGTGTTTTTTACAACCAAAGGATTGCAGGTAGAAAAAACCAACCCCATGTACCGGCTCTCCGGGCGTACCGAAAATATGCGTACCAACTATCTCATCGAAGACAAATCCTATTTGCTGCGGCAGATGGAATTCGACGATTTTCGCATAGGACGAAAAGTGCAGATGAAGCTCGATGATTATCAGCAATTGCCCGATAATCAGGATTTTTCGTATTTTCGTATTCTTGAAATGAACGGAGAAGACACCGGGAGGGTTAAAGTAGAAATGAAATATTCCCAGTTAGAAATAAATGTTCCACAAGACGTACGTTTTGAAATACCGGCAAGATATACCCGCACTTCCTATTAAACGCATCGCGTGGCTCGTTTTGCTCGTGAGTTTAGGATGCCATTCGCTCTGGGCGCAAAGCCGTGCAGAGCTGGAACGGCAACGCAAGCAATTACTGGACGAGATCAACCAGACGACTTCCCTGCTCGAAAAAACGAAACAGGATAAGGCAGCAGCGCTCGATCGGTATTTTGCACTGGAAAATCAAATACAGAAGCGACGGCAGTTGATCAAAACGTTGCAAACCGAAATTATCTCCGCCGATACGGGCATTGCACAAGCCAATGAAGTATTGGCAACCCTGCACGAAGATCTCGAACGCCTGAAGGTGGAATATGCCGCTACCATGCGCAAAACCTTGCGGCATCGGGTTGGCGGTGGCTTTACGATGTTTTTGTTCTCGGCTCGCGATTTGAATGACGCTTTCCAGCGCTGGCAATACATTCGGCAATATTATCAGTACCGACAACGACAGGCGAAGCGCATCCTCGATATGCAGGATGAAATGACCCAAAAAACCGAACAGCTCGAGCAGGAAAAAACAGAAAAAACCAAACTAATGGCGGCGCAGGAACAGCAGCAGACGACCCTGAATACCGAACTTTCCGACAAGGATCGCCTCGTGGCAGCGCTCAAGGAAGATGAAACCAAGCTCGTGACGGAACTGAATAAACAGCAGGAAGCACACGCCACCCTGAATCGGGCGATTGAAAGCATCATCCGGGCGGAAATTGCCCGCCAGAAGAAAGAAGCCCGAAAGCCAGATGCACTTACCACTGCCAGAGCCGAAGAGCCAGACGCTAACGCCGTATTATCCGGCAAATTTGAGCAGCGGCAGGGGCGCTTGCCTTGGCCCGTGGCGCAGGGATACATCACCCGCCAGTTTGGCACGCAGCCGCATCCCACCGTGCAAGGCGTTCAGATTAGTAATAATGGTATTGATATCCGCACCGATCAGTCTGCAGAAGTATATGCCGTCTTTGACGGGGAGGTCGTCGGGGTAGAATTTGTACCGGGCTACCAGAATATGGTTATGATTCGGCACGGCGACTACTACACCGTATATTCCAATTTGGCGGAAACGCCCTTACGGCGCGGCCATCAGCTCGCTGCCAGGCAGGTGATCGGGAAAGTGAGCAACGAAAAACCGGAAATCCACTTTGAGATATGGTTTGGTAAAGACCGCCTGAACCCTGTCCATTGGATAAGTCAGCCGCAGTGATTTTCAAAACGAAAAAGAATAAAAAAAGGAGACGGTTTCGGGAAATTGCACACTATATGATAATTATAAAAAATTGAGGGTCAGTATTTTATTTTTTTGCAAAACGAAAAATAGAAGGGTGTACCGGCTAAATTATTTCAAAATTCGGAAACTGTTGAAAAACAACCACTGTTATAGAACGGAAAGCAAACAAGCACATGACGAATGATTGGACATTAGGGGAATCGCAAAAAAAGGGGCTCAAAAAGCATACGGAAGCAACCGTATTGGTTGGGCTGGTGCAAAAAGACCAAACAGAAGAACAAGTCAACGAATACCTCGATGAACTGGAGTTTCTGGCGCTTACTGCCGGTGCCGAAACGGTAAAACGCTATATTCAAAAATTGCCACACCCCGATCCGCGCACCTTCATCGGTAAGGGTAAAATGGAAGAAATCGGCGCTTATATTGAAAAGCACGAAGACATCAACATGGTCATTTTCGATGATGACCTGAGCGGCAAGCAAACCAATATTCTCGAAAAAGAACTAAAGGTCAAGATCGTTGACCGAAGCAGTCTGATTCTTGACATTTTCGCCTCCCGTGCACAAACTGCGCAAGCCAAAACGCAAGTAGAACTGGCCCAGATGCAGTACCTCCTGCCCCGGTTGCGAGGCCTCTGGACGCACCTGGAGCGCCAGCGAGGCGGTATTGGTATGCGGGGGCCGGGTGAGCAGGAGATCGAGACCGACCGTCGTATTGTTCGGGATAAAATTGCGCTGTTGAAAAAGAAGCTGGAAAAGATCGATCAGCAGAATGTGACGCAGCGCAAAAATCGCGGCGAACTCATTCGTGTAGCGCTGGTGGGCTACACCAACGTTGGCAAGTCCACCCTGATGAATCTGCTGAGCAAATCGGATGTTTTTGCCGAAGATAAGCTGTTTGCCACCCTCGATACAACCGTGCGCAAGGTTGTGTTCGATGCGGTACCATTTTTGCTGTCGGATACGGTTGGGTTTATCCGAAAACTCCCGCACCACCTGATTGAAAGTTTCAAATCGACCCTGGACGAAGTGCGCGAAAGCGATATTTTGCTCCACGTTGTGGATATTGCCCACCCCAAGCACGAGGAGCATATTCGCACGGTGAACGAAACACTCAAGGAACTGGGCGTGCTGGATAAACCAACGTTGCTGGTGTTCAATAAAATGGACTTGTATCGGGAGCGGTATTACGACGATTTGCTGGATGAAGAAGGCAAGCGCGAAATCGAAGAGGGACTGAAAGGAAGTCTGAAGCACATGTTCGATGCCGAAAACATTTTCATATCGGCACAAACAAAGGAGAATGTTGATGCGTTACGAGATAAAATGCTGGAAATGGTAAAGGAACAATATGAAATTCGCTACCCTTACCGCGTGCGGCAGTGGGGCTGATGTGCAAAACACCGCAGAAACAAAACGAAAGACACTATGTTGCAAAATTACGCAAACTTATTGGTTCACTATTGTTTGGAAATCCAACCGGAAGACAAGCTGTACGTTCGTGCCACCACATTGGCAGAGCCATTGGTGCGGGAGGTGTTTCGGGCAGCGGTGGCAGCGGGCGCGGTAGCGGAAGTGGATTTTGAGTTCCGCGAGCAGCGTCGCATTTTCCTGCAAGAAGCCAGGGGCGAGCAATTGAAATATGTCTCTCCGTTTTTCCGGCAGGCGATGGAATCGTTTGATGCCTATCTCTACATCCGAGCGCCTTTCAATCTGCGGGAAACGCAAAACATCGATAAAGCCAAGTCAAAAATCCGGCAGGAGGCTTTCGCCGAAGTCAATAAGATTTATTTCGAACGCACGGCTACGCGCGATCTGCGGCGGAGTTTGTGCCAGTATCCCACCCAGGCGAATGCGCAGGAGGCGGGCATGTCA
Source organism: uncultured Saprospiraceae bacterium (assembly GCA_964517175.1). Classification (GTDB taxonomy): domain Bacteria; phylum Bacteroidota; class Bacteroidia; order Chitinophagales; family Saprospiraceae; genus JADJNW01. The sequence continues at coordinate 23,944 of CAZFBU010000022.1, read as the reverse complement.
TTGGAAGAATATGAACATTTTGTGTTCAGCGCCTGCAAGTTATACGATGAAAACCCGGTGGAAAGCTGGCTGAAAGTACGCGAAACGCAGCAGCAGATCGTCGATTTTCTCGATCAGCGTGAAACGGTTCAGTACAAAGGCGAAGGCATCGATATTACTTTTTCGACCAAAGGGCGGAAGTGGATCAATTCGGACGGGCGCACCAATATGCCCTCGGGCGAGGTCTATACCTCACCGGTGGAAGATTCGGTGAACGGGGTCATTCATTTTTCCTATCCGGCGGTATATATGGGGCACGAACTGGAAGGCGTCACCCTTTGGGTGAAGGATGGCTACGTGGAGCGCTGGGAAGCCAGGCGCGGCAAGGATTTTCTCGACCATATTTTCACGCTGGAGGGCACACGGCGCTTTGGCGAAGCAGCCATCGGCACCAATTACGGCATCAATCGCTTTACGAAAAATATTCTTTTTGACGAAAAAATGGGCGGCACGGTGCACATGGCGATCGGGCAATCGTATCTGCAAGCCGGCGGAAAGAACCAATCTTCCGTGCATTGGGATATGATTACCGATATGCGCAACGGCGGCGAAGTTTTTGCCGATGGAGAAAAAATTTATGAAAATGGGCGGTTTTTAATTACCTAGCGGTAAATTTGCGCCTTGCTGAAAATTAAAATATGCTGTGTTCAGCAAAATCGGCAGCCGATTTCTTCTCATAAATTTGCAGGTTAAGTTTTAACAGTATTGATTTTATACATAAATTGCAATTTCGGAATATTATTAACGATTAATTTAGGACAGCCAAGAAAACCAATTTTTAACCCAAAACTCAACGTCAGAAACCGTGAACAGGAACATTGCATTTTTAGAATTAAAGTATGGCAACATTTATGGAGGCTTCCCCAATTTTTACGCAATCAGTGAAATAGCGCTCCTCGTTTTTGAGCAGGAAACCAACCGGATATTTCTGGAAAGTTGGATCAATAATGCCAATATTGACGTGGTGAATGTGTATGCTAAAGTCAATGAATTGGGGCACACGATCGGGCGCGGCAAGGAAGTCATCAACTTGCGAACCCGGCGCAGAAAACCATTTCAGGAAGATTTCCGGCTCGATGAGCGGCAACTAAAGTTTGCTATGCGCAACCTGCAGCCCACGCGTATGCCCATCAAAAACTTTCTGACCAAAAACCTCCGAAAATATCGCTTCCGCGATATCGTTGTCTTCGATGGTCGCCGCGACATTTTTCTGTGCGAACGCTCCGGCGTACGATTCGATCGCTACAATATTATCGACATTCAGAAAGATTTGAACAAAGAGACCGAGTATCTCTTCTCTTTGAATAAATTGGCAGTGGTCATTAATTTTGAACTGGAAAATTCGTACCTGCGCTCCAACAACCTGGAGTATTGGTTGCACCCGATTGCAGCGCGGCAGATTGTGCCAAAATCAGCCGCTTTCGACGCCGCACGCCTGATGATGGTGCACAACGAATATTTTGAGTATCACGATGATTTTATGCTGAAAGCCGCACTGATTATTAATAAAATTCAGAACACAAAGGAATAAATCGGATAGCAGTTGTTTGTAGAGTATTAAAAATGATGCTAATACTTGACAAGTTGTCAAAAAGACACTAACTTGCTGTATCATTTTATTTGAAGTGCGTTATTCATGCGGTCAAAGTGTGCTACCTGGCTGAACCAGTGCGAATTAAAACAGTGTAACTTTTCAATAAGAAGCACTGAAATTGATGAATTTACGAAGATATTCATTATCTTTGTATCGAATGTTTGTTTAATATTCTAACAAAGGCTTTTTGGTGAGTACAATTACCAAATAAGTTTTAGTTACCATTTTAATAGTTACTTCAGAATAGCTCTGCACCCCTTGCTACTCGATGCGAGATTGACGATAAAAGTGATTTGAAGTATATTCAGAGCTACTCGAAGCTTAGTCGATCGTTCGAGAATAAAAAAATTAATTTAAAGTATGCCGCCTTCGAAGTTTATTGAAATTGCGAAGCGAGTTTCAAAGATATATAAGATTGTGTAAATTTGTTTTTGTGGAGGGGTTGGGGCTTTTGGCCTCAGCCCATCTTTCTTTGTGCCCACCTTATCGAAAATCTTTTAAAGCCGCTGCTTTTACTGCTGTCGCCACCCGCCAGGCAACTTGTTCATCCAAACTTGCGGGAATGATCGAATTTTTGCTCGGTCTGGAAACACAATCTGCAATGGCTAATGCAGCCGCGATTTTCATGCCCGGCGTAATGCTCCTGGCGCGGGCGTCCAGTGCGCCCCGGAATACGCCCGGAAAGCCAAGTACGTTGTTCACTTGATTGGGCAGATCGCTGCGCCCGGTGCCTACGATGGCCGCGCCGCCTTTGTACGCTTCTTCCGGCATAATTTCCGGCGTGGGATTTGCCAAAGCGAAAATAATCGGGTCTTTTGCCATTTTGCGAATGTCATCCGCATGGAGCAGGTTACCTACGCTTACACCGATGAAAACATCCGCCTCCGCCAGTGCGTCGTGTACATCGCCCGTGATGCCCGCCGCATTGGTGTAGCGAAGAGTATCGCGCTTATTCGCATTCAAATCATTGCGACTTTCGTGCAGAACGCCCTTTGAATCGCAAATCACAATATCGGCAACTTCTATGCGATGCTCATCGCCTTCATAATCAATCCCTTTCAATAACCGTGCAATGGCAATGCCCGCCGCACCCGCACCATTGATGACGACTTTCAGATCGGACATCTCCTTGCCAACAACTTTTATCGCATTCAATAAAGCTGCCAATACAACAATGGCCGTGCCGTGCTGGTCATCGTGAAAAACCGGTATGCCCAAATCCTGCAGGCGCTCTTCGATCTCAAAGCTGCGTGGCGCCGCTATATCCTCCAGGTTGATGCCGCCAAAAACCGGCGAGATGAGCTTCACCGTTTCTACGATCTTGTCCACGTCCTGCGTGTCAATGCAAATCGGGAAAGCATCAATGTTTGCAAAACGCTTGAAGAGCAATGCTTTACCTTCCATTACCGGAATGGCAGCGTGCGCGCCGATGTTGCCCAGCCCCAGTACCGCCGAGCCATCGCTGACGACGGCAACGGTGTTGTTTTTAATCGTGTATTCCCAAACGGTTTCCGGGTTTTTGTGTATTTCCCGGCAAGGCTCGGCCACACCAGGCGAATATACCAAGGATAATTGTTCGGTCGTCTGAACATCAATTTTCGGTGAAATACTAATTTTTCCTTTCAAACTTCGATGTAAAATCAACGATTCTTTAAAATAGTCCATGTTAGATGTCTGGTTATAGTTTGGTAATTATAGTGCTGTCCGTGCTTAAAATAGGTTACTCGCTATTGGTAATATAAATAACTGAAAATAAGTACTTTAGATAAAAAATGATTCATTAAAAAGTCAGTCAAAGCACTACACTAACGGTTACAACTGAATGCTGGGTATCACATTTGCTATTTTCATTCACATTGTAAAAAAGCGCAAGTTACTTTAATTTCGTGATAATCCGCACGTTTTCGGTAAGTGTGCGGTGCACCGGGCAGCGGTTGGCAATTTCCAGGAGCCGGGTGCGCTGCTCGTCGTCGAGGTCGCCTTCCAGCTCCAGAATGCGCTCGAAATGGTCGATTTTACCCTGGGGTTCTTCTTCACCCCCCATCATGTCTTCGGTATAATCCTTGTAGTGCTCCAGGTGCACTTTCACTTCCTGCAAATCCCATTTTTTTCGACGAGCGTACATTTGCAACGTCATGGCGGTGCAGGCACCGAGCCCGGCAGATACCAATTCGTAAGGCGAAGGTCCAAAATCATTGCCACCGACACTTTCCGGCTCATCGGCAACCAAACCGTGGTGACGCACCATGATTTCGGTAGTGAATCCCTTGTTGTCCAAGCGGGCAACCACTTCTTTTTCGGATTGCAGCGTTTCCTTTTCGGGAATATTGATGTACTTGGCAGCCCAGCAAGCAATGAGTTCGCCGGCGTAGTGCGAATCTTTTTTATTGGAAAGCAGGTGATCGGCGCCTTCGAGGCTGATGTAGCTCTTCGGGTGCAGGGCGGCGTGATAAATTCGGGCGGCATTTTTCACACTCACAATTTCGTCCTGAGGCGAATGCATGATGAGCAAAGCGCGGTTCAATTTTGCCAGTTTGTTGGTCAGGTTTTGCTCGCGAATATCTTCCAGGAATTGCTTTTTCACCGTAAAGGCCCGGCCGCCAATGGTGACTTCCGCTACGCCATCGTCTTCAATATCTTCGAGGTCAGAACTCAATAAATGTTGTACATGCGCCGGGTCGAAAGGTGCGCCGATGGTTGCAACGGCTTGCACGCCAGGCAACTCCGTTGCCGCACAAATAACCGCAGCGCCACCCAGTGAGTGCCCGATCAGGATGCCTGCGGCCTGGTAGTTTTCTTCCAGAAAGCGGGCAGCCGCGAGCAAATCTTCCACATTCGACGAAAAATTGGTGTCCGCGAAGTCACCTTCGCTTTCGCCCAAGCCGGTAAAGTCAAAGCGCAGCACCGCAATGCCATTGATATTCAAAGCCCGGCTGATGTTGCGCAGCACGGTCAGATTTTTGCCACAGGTGAAACAATGTGCGAACAGTGCGTAGGTATGCGGATGCTGATTGACGGGAAGTTCCAGGCGGGCAGCCAGCGTTTCGCCTTTAGCATTCTGGAATTGGACCTTCTTGGAATTCATGGTTTCAGGTTTTGAATTTGAATAAGTGGTTTATAAAGGATAACAGTCGAAGCTGAAAATAGCTGAACGTCCGGTCGCAGAATCACGCAAATAGACGGCACTGTCGCCATCCGGACGCTCACCCAAACGCCCAGTGCAAAAAATCCGGCATGACCTTCGCCCAGGTTGGCAGGTTGTGCTCACCGCCGATCACTTCCACGTAGTGAATGTCTTCGCCCTCGCGGTAGCCTAGCTGCTGGAGAGCTTTGATCACATCCAGCGTATCGTCAATGGCGTCGATGATGCCGTTGTTGTTGCGATCTTCCTGCTCGTCTTCGGTGCCGGTTTGCAGCCAGAATTTCATTCCAGGGCGCGCTTTACTTTTTTTCAGCAGGTCGATGACAATTCGGTGCGCATCGGGATCACTCGGTTGCATTGCCTGCGAGCGCCACCAGAAAGAACCCGAAAATACGCCCACTTTGCTGAACAGCTTCGGCTGATGCCACGCAATATCAAACGCCGACAGCCCGCCCAGCGAAAACCCACCGTACGCCCACTCCTGCACATTCGTACTGCAATGATAGCGCTGCCTTACCTCGGGAGCGAGTTCATGGGTGATGAATTTTGTAAAGGCACCAGCCTTTGCGCCGCGTTTTTTGTAATCCGCCTGGCTGGCAACGCCATACTCCTGCATGCGGTCTTGATTGGCGTGGATGGCAACGACGATGATAGGTGGCAGCTTTTTGACAGCGTACAATTTTGCCAGGATGTCTGCCAGGTTGATCGCTTCCATATCCTGACCGTCATTCAAAAACAAAACCGGATAGGTGGCTTTGGCATCGCGAAAATGGCCCGGCGGCAGGAAAACATCCACGTGCACATCCCGCCCCAGCGCTGCGGAGGGGAAGTTTAGCAGGCTCTGCACCTCCAGCTTCTGGTCGGTTTTGAAAAGGATTCTATTGCGCAGTCGCCACGGCGTTTTATTTGGAAGTTTGAATAAACTCATCTTGTTGCTTTTCGAAAAAGTCCTATTTTTGCTAAGTGTGAAAATTACAATTTCAATGATACGGTGTACCGGTACATCGGTCTTTCGGTTCAGCCGGTAAGCCGTTACATCAAGAAACCGTCAAACCGGTATGAAAGAACAATATTACAAATGGTACTCTCCCAATTTGAGCAAAGATATAGAAATGCTGGTGTTTGGTCATCAAGGCTATCCGGTGATTCTTTTTCCGACCTCAATGGGGCGCTATTACGAAGGGAAAGATTTTGATCTGGTGCAGGCGGCGCACTGGTTTCTGGAGCGTGGCTTTATGCAAATTTTCTGCCCGGATAGCGTGGATGCGCATAGTTGGTACAACAAGCACGTCCATCCGGCGCAGCGGGTGCGCAATCATGTCTGGTACGACAAAATGGTGTACGAGGAAATCGCGCAGCGCATTCGCTGGAATACGCCCGGCGGGAAAGTTGTGGTGGCGGGAGCCAGTTTTGGCGGCTACCACGCCGTGAATTTTGCCTTCAAGCACCCGGACGTCGTGAGCCATTTATTCAGCATGAGCGGCGCTTTTGATATTAAAATGTTTATGGATGGGTATTACAATGATAATGTGTATTTTAATAACCCGGTTGACTTCGTGTCCGGTTTAAATCATCCAAACCTTTGGAATATGAGCATCGTGCTCGGCACTTCCGAGTGGGACATCTGCCGACCGGCAAACGAGCATTTGTCGCATCTGCTCAACCAGAAAAATGTGCCCCACTGGCTGGATATGCGCGGCTGGAAAGAGCACGACTGGCCGCTTTGGCGGGAGATGTTTCCGCATTACATCAGCCGGATCTGAAAAATATTCCCGGGCATACCTTTCGGGCAATTCGCCGGAAATGATATATTTGTTCTCTAAGAGCATGTTTAAATTTCATACTTTGGTCTGCAAATGTCCATCTATGGGATCTCACTTTGCATTTTTCTCACTCCGTAGCGCTGCTATGCAGCTCAAAAAACGCTTCGTGAGAACCCAAATCTGACCATTTTCGACTTCAAAAACGAATTTTAAACATACTCTAATTCAGAATCATAAACGCCAAAATTCTAACCCACAGGATTATGAAAAAAATTGGAGTCCTTTTTGGTTGGGAACGCTCTTTTCCCAACGCATTGGTAGAACGTATCAATTCGAAGAATATAGATGGCATCGTCGCCGAGCCCGTGCAGATCAGCAAAGTGCAGCAAGGCGCGCCGTCGGATTATGCCGTGATCATCGATCGCATTTCGCAGGATGTGCCGTTTTATCGTGCCTACTTGAAAAATGCCGCACTCACGGGCACGGCGGTGATCAACAATCCATTCTGGTGGAGCGCCGATGAGAAGTTTTTCAATAATGCCCTGGCGGTGCACATTGGCGTACCGGTACCCAAAACCGTGATCCTGCCTTCCAAAGATCGTCCTGACGATACACAAGCCGAGTCGTTTTCCAACCTCACTTTCCCGCTCGATTGGGAAGGTATGTTCGAGTACATTGGTTTTCCGGCGTTTATGAAACCCTTTGCCGGTGGCGGCTGGAAGCATGTTTACAAACTGGAAAGCCAGAATGAATTTTTCCAGAAATATGGCGAGACCGGGCAACTGGTGATGATGCTGCAGGAAGCGATCGATTTCGATGCTTATTTCCGTTGTTATGGCATTGGCGGCAAGCACGTTCGCATCATGCACTACGAGCCGCGCAATCCGCATCATCTGCGCTACGCAGCCAAGTACGATGTGTCGGATGCATTGATAAAAGAAATGGAGGAACTGGTGGTTCGCATCTGCACGGCGCTGGGCTATGATTTCAACACGGTGGAATTTGCCATTCGCGACGGCGTACCTTATGCCATCGATTTTTGCAATCCGGCACCGGATGCGGAAGTCAGCTCCGTAGGGCAGGAAAACTTCGACTGGGTGGTGGAAACCTCCGCCAACTATGCCATTGAGCGGGCGCAGGCGCACCAGGACGGGCACAGCAACCTGACGTGGGGGACTTTCATGCAGGATGCCGTAAAAGGTGACCAACCCAAAGATCCGTCGTCTAAAAAGAAGAAAAAAAAATGATCAAATCTGAATTTGCATTCGAAGCAAGTGCGTTCGCCCGACGACCGTAAATTTCAGATATAAAGAAAAGTTAAAGTCGCATCGTTTTTTGTTGAATGTTTGTTGTTTTAACAGGAATATTTGCGATCAAAAAGACCAGCAATAGCCAAATTCACGCAAAAATACCCTTAAACAAAAGCCACTTTTTGGGCGTTTGGGGTTTACTTGTATTTGAAAAAAGAAACAAACAATGCAACATATTAGACTGGCAATTCTGGATTTATACGACAACACGCCCAATCAAGGGATGCGTTGTATCCAGGAAATTATCGGGCGATTTGGCGAGCAGTTGGACTGGGAACTTTTCGACGTGCGCGGCAAAGCCGAAGTACCTGGATTGGATTTTGACATTTACATTTCCACTGGCGGCCCCGGCAGCCCGCACGAGAGCGATGGCGTCTGGAATGTAAAATATTTTAACTGGCTGGATGAAGTCTGGAACTGGAATCAGATTCCGGGTAATCCGAAAAAACACGTCTTTTTTATTTGTCACTCTTTTCAAATGGCCTGTATTCACTTCAAAGTTGGCGACGTCATTCCAAGAAAATCAAAGGCTTTTGGTACATTCAAAGTGCACAAAACAGACGCGGGCATCAGTGAGCCGCTGTTCGATGGATTGCCAAACCCTTTTTATGCTGCGGACTTTCGCGAGTGGCAAGTCGTTCAACCTGACTTGGAGCGGTTGGATGAGCTAGGCGCTGAAATACTGGCGCTGGAGAAAATTCGCCCGCACGTTCCGCTGGAACGCGCCCTCATGGCGATTCGCTTCTCGAATGAATTTTTTGGTACGCAGTTTCATCCGGAGGCGGACCCCGACGGTATGCTGGAGCACTTCCTCAACCCCGAGCGCCGACAGCAAGTCGTCGCCGAGCACAGCGAAGAAAAGTACCTGCGCATGATCGATCATTTGCGCGATTCCGACAAGATCGAACTGACGCACAATATCGTGCTGCCGCTCTTCCTCAGCCGGGCGATCCGTGCCGTGAAAGCAGAGGCGATGCTGGTTTAGCGTTTATAAAGCTGTAAGATCACGAAATCCATGTTCAACCTATGATAAAGCACCTCAGAGAACGGTATAACGCGAATTTTAAACAGGAAAATTACGAGGCGATGCTCAATTGGATCGAGCAGACCTACGGCCATCGTCCGCCTTTCCATATTGCTGAAACACCAGTTTTTATCCCGAATGATTTGAAAAACAGGTTGATAGACGCGTGCCACGAAATTTCAGAGGTTTTTTTGCGCCCTGATTTCAAAGATATTTCCCAAAAAGCACTTCATCCGCTGCACGATGTACCCCACGAAACGCCGCATACCATCTTTTTGGTAATTGATCTGGGAATTTGTAAAGATGAAAATGGTGATTTTCTGCCGCAAATGATTGAAGTACAGGGCTTCCCGTCTTTGTATTTTTATCAGAACATGATGGCGCAACAAGCTTACCGGCGCTTTTTCGACATCCCGGATCATCTGACGCATCTCTTCGGGGGATTGACGCCGGAAGCGTACGTCGGAAAATTGAAAAATATTTTTTACGGTGATGCTGACCCGGAGACGACCGTACTACTGGAGATAGAACCGGAGAAGCAGGCAACGGCTATTGACTTTTATGTGTCGAAAAAAGAAATTGGATTACCGTTCGTTTGCGTGACGGACATCAAAAAACGGGGACGGAATCTGTTTTACACTAATGATAAAGGCAAGGAAATCAAAATCGAACGCATCTACAATCGCGTCATTTTTGATGAATTGGAGCAGCGCAAAGACCTGAAAATGGATTTCAAATTCACGGATGATCTGGATGTGCACTGGGTTGGGCATCCGAACTGGTTTTTCCGCATCAGTAAGCATACCTTGCCGTACATCAAGAGCCGGTACGTGCCGGAAACGCATTTCCTGAGCGAGCTCGCGGAAATACCGGATGATCTGGATAATTATGTCTTGAAACCGCTGTTTTCTTTTGCTGGCATGGGCGTCGTGATGCACCCCACGCGTGAGATCATCGACCAGGTTGAAGACCGTTCCAATTACATTTTGCAGCGAAAAGTAACTTACGAGCCGGTCATCCCTACGCTGGATGTGCCCGCCAAGTGCGAAATCCGCATGCTGCTGGTATGGGAAGATGGCGCCCCGAGACCGGAACTGGTGACGAATCTGATCCGCCTGGCAAAAGCTGAAATGATTGGCGTGCGCGCCAACAAAGGCATGACTTGGGTAGGGGGGAGCGTTGGGTATTTTGAGCCGTAGCGTACCGCTGATCTTCGATCGGCGTTCCCGTATCGCCAATTGGAGATTGGCGGCTTCGATTCTCGTCATTTTAACTGATACACGTCAATGCGATCCGCCTTCCGAATGTAAAGCCGTTGTTTTTGCCACACGAGCTGTTCCTCTACCGTGATACCTTCCGGCAATGGGATACTGCTTGTTTGAAAAGCACGTTGATCGTAGGCAAGCAGTTTACCATCCCGTTGAAAGACCAGTTGGTTTTGTACAACCTGAAACCGTTCTATACCTTTTATATCCATTACCTTTTGAAATTGCCCAAAATTATTGAACAGCAAAATACCTTGTGCCGGGTCGTTGAGATAAACCCAATTATCGCGGGCGACCAATTGCGCAGGCTGCGGCGTTTGCGGTAGCAGAAGGCTGAGATTTTGGCTTTCCGCCAATACTTTTCCACTTCGATCCACTTTTTTCAGCCGGAAACGGACGGGATCATACAGCCAAATATTACCATCGTTGCTCATGCCCACTGCCCGCACCTGCAGGGCGTCGATATCCAGCAAATTTAACATCGCCGTTCGGTTCAATGTCCGGTCCAGTGTTACAATCGTCTGATAATCAGCGTAAAAAAACAGTAGGTTAAAAGGGTCTGTCGCATCGATATGGGTCAATTCCCCCAATATATTGTTGCTGAAGCGATAGCGTTCCGTGCCATCGGGTGCGTATTTGATGACTTCGTTGCTGGGCGTTACAGCATAGAGTTGCTGTAGCTTATCGATGGTGATGAACTTTGTTTTGAGTGGAATGTGGAATAAAGGGGAACCCCATTCGCTCAGAGCAACGGAAGAAGCAGCATCCACTTGTGGAAATGACAAGATGGGACATAGAAAAAAAGCAGAGAAAATTTTTAATCGAATAGTGTATGAATCCATTGGCTCATTGTGACAATACAGGAACGTTTTTTTGTTAAAAAATTGTACGCTGCGCAGCGTATAATACCCAAAAATACAAAAGCCCCACGTAGTAAAACGCAGGGCCTCTGAATACTGCTTCTTGTTTATCGTTTAGCCGTTCATGGAAGCCAGGAACTCCTCGTTGCTGGAGGTGTGTTGCATCTGTTTCAGCAAAAACTCCATTGCTTCGTCCGGCTTCATGTCCGAGAGGTGATTGCGCAGGATGAACATTCGCTGCAGCGTATCTTTGTCCAGAAGCAGGTCGTCGCGTCGTGTACTTGAGCGCGTGAGATCCACTGCCGGGAACAAGCGCTTGTTTGCCAGCGTACGGTCGAGTTGCAATTCCATGTTACCAGTGCCCTTGAATTCTTCGAAGATTACACCGTCCATCTTCGAGCCGGTATCGATCAGCGCCGTTGCCAGGATCGTCAGCGAGCCACCACCTTCGATGTTGCGAGCTGCACCAAAGAACTTCTTCGGCTTGTGCAAAGCATTAGCTTCCACACCACCGGAAAGTACCTTGCCGCTGGCAGGCGCTACCGTGTTATAAGCTCTTGCCAGGCGAGTGATCGAGTCGAGCAAGATTACCACATCATGACCGGATTCAACCAGCCGCTTTGCTTTTTCCAGCACAATACCCGCCACTCGAACGTGGTTGTCCGCCGGTTCGTCGAAAGTAGAAGCAACTACTTCTCCGCGCACGTTGCGCTTCATGTCGGTTACTTCTTCCGGGCGTTCGTCGATTAGCAGAACGATCAGGTAGGCTTCCGGGTGATTTTTGGCAATGGCATTCGCCACGTCTTTCAGCAGGAAAGTTTTACCGGTTTTCGGCTGCGCTACAATCAAGCCACGTTGTCCTTTACCGATTGGCGTAAACATGTCGATCATGCGGTTTCCAAAGTCCCGACCGGTTGGGGATGTTTGCAGATTGAATTTTTCGTCCGGGAAAAGAGGCGTCAGATAATCGAAAGGCACCCGTTCGCGAATGTCCATCGGCTCCATGCCATTGATTCTCGATACCCGCAGGAGGGCAAAATATTTCTCTCCTTCTTTTGGCGGACGAATAGCGCCCCGCACAGTGTCACCGGTGCGCAAACCAAAGAGCTTGATCTGAGAAGGCGACACGTAAATGTCGTCTGGAGACGTCAGGTAGTTGTAATCGGAAGAACGCAGAAAGCCGTAGCCATCCGGCATCATTTCCAGAATGCCCTCTCCCTCAATGATACCATCCATCTCAATGTCGAAATTTTCTTCTTCCTTGTTGGGGCGGTTACTTTTGGCTTCATCTCTGGGACGACTCTTATGACTTCTGGCATCCGATTCCTGATCACTTTCTTTTTGATCGTCTTTATCGTCTCTCCGGTCGTTCGATTTTACATCGGAACGATTTGTTCTCTTTCGCCCGCGACGACCGCGGGAGGATTCATCATCATCATCATCATCGTCGCTATCGCTATCGTCTTCCTCTTTTTCATTGCTGATGTTACCATTCTTCTCGCTTTTGTCTTCCGCTTTCGCGGCAGAAGCATTGGAACGACGACCGCGCGGCTTGGAGTCATCACTACCATTGCCGGATGATGGTTCATCCCCACCGGCTACTGCCTGGTAGTCGAGAATTTTGTATATCAGTTCTTGTTTGTTCAAGCGCTTGTAGCCCGAAAGTCCCAGCCCTTCCGCTATGTCCCTTAGTTCCGGCACAAGCATGTCATTTAATTGCAAAATATCGTACATAACACAGAGATATGTTGTTTTTAGTATATGGTTTAGTAAAAATTGGAGCGCAATGCGCCCGGATTTGTGAAACGAATGTTAGTCAATAAGTTGTGGATTTATCTATTCAAAATTGAAATGTGGGGATTTTTCGATCTCCAGCGTATTTATTCTTATAAATTCACCGTTCAGGACTCTCTAACCTCATCTTTCCGAGTGGGAATAAAAAATGGATTGAGATTGTACTTTTCACCTTATTATCAGACTTGAAAATCTAAGATACTGCTAATGGTGGCGTGCCTTTGCGTCTTGCTTTCGCAAAAATACATTAAATTTTTTGTTTTCAAATAGTATCTTTGCAAAAATTATTGTCGAAACTTTCCAAACAGGGTTATTTGAGCAATTTTTTCACCTGCTGTAATACAATAACAATCTATGTTACTAGTCAGTTCGATTCGTGATAACAAAGAAAAGGTCATCCTGGGTTTGAAAAAGCGCAATTTTTCGGATGATGACCTGAAAATCATCGATAACATTCTTCAACTGGACGATGATCGCAAGCAAATAAAGACCGATCTGGACGCCATGCTTGCCGACCGCAATCAGCTTTCCAGGGAAATTGGCGCATGGATGCAACAAGGAAAACGCAAGGAAGCCGAGCAGATCAAACTGCGGGTGGCGGCGCTGAAGGATAAGGTCTCGGACCTCGAGGAGCAGTCGAAGCAAATTCAGGGAAAACTGGAAGAACTGCTGCTGAATGTGCCGAATGTGCCGCACGAGTCGGTGCCCGCCGGCAAAGGTGAGAACGACAACGAAGTGTACAAACCCTGGGGTAAGGAACTTCCCATGCTACCCGATGATGCGCTGCCGCACTGGGAGCTGGCAACCCAATACAATATTTTTGATCTTGAATTGGGTACGAAGATCGCCGGTTCGGGCTTTCCGGTGTACCGTGGGAAAGGTGCGAAACTGGAGCGTGCACTGATCTGGTTCTTCCTGGAGGAGGCAACCAATGCGGGCTATGAAGAGATTATTCCGCCGCTGCTGGTAAATGCAGAAACCGCTCGCGCCACCGGTCAGCTACCCGACAAAGAAGGGCAGATGTACACCGTTGAACGCGATGAACTTTACCTGATCCCCACGGCGGAAGTACCGGTCACGAATATTTATCGCGACGAAATCCTGGATGAAGGTCAACTGCCGATTAAGCTCACCGGCTATACTCCCTGCTTCCGGCGCGAAGCCGGCTCCTATGGGGCACACGTACGCGGGCTGAATCGCGTGCACCAGTTCGACAAAGTGGAGATCGTTCGCATCGAGCACCCTGAAAGGTCTTACGAAGCGCTGGAGGAAATGCTGGGGCACGTAGAGGGTTTGTTGGAAAAACTGGAACTGCCGTATCGAATTTTGCGTTTATGCGGTGGTGATTTGGGCTTTACTTCCGCTTTGACGTTTGACTTTGAGGTTTATTCCGCCGCTCAGAAACGCTGGCTCGAAGTAAGTTCGGTTTCCAATTTTGAAACCTACCAAAGCAACCGGCTGAAATTGCGTTACCGCGATCAGGGTAAAAAAACGCAACTGGCGCACACCCTCAACGGCAGTGCGCTGGCGCTGGCGCGTATCGTTGCTGCACTTTTGGAAAACAACCAAACCCCGGAAGGTGTTGTTATTCCAAAGGTTCTACAGCCTTACACCGGTTTTGAAATCATTCAATAATTTTAAACCAGAAATCAGATTATAACTATGCTCGGATATTTCGTAATCGTTGGTGTTTTTTCCGTACTTGGAATGGTCATTAGTGGCCGCTTGCGCAGTAAATTTGCGCATTACAGCCGGGTGCCGCTTCGCACCGGAATGAGTGGTGCAGAAATAGCTCAGCAAATGCTTCGTCATTATGGCATTAGTGATGTTAAGATTGTGCAGGGGCAGGGCTTCCTGACGGATCATTACAACCCCATGAGCAAAACGGTGAGCCTCAGCCCGGAGGTGTTCAACGGCAGAAGTGTAGCCGCCGCTGCTGTGGCTGCACACGAATGCGGGCATGCCGTGCAGCACGCCAAATCGTACGCCATGTTGCAGGTGCGTTCGGCGCTGGTGCCGGTGGTGAATATCGCTGCGAACCTGCAGCAGTACCTGCTCTTAGCGGCGCTCGGGATGTTCGGACTGGGAGAAAACAATACATTGCTCCTGATTACCATTGCCGCTTTCGGCGTAACTACGCTCTTCACTCTGATTACGTTGCCGGTAGAATTTGACGCCAGCAACCGGGCCCTGGCCTGGCTCGATCAGTCCAATGTGACGCAAGGACAGGAACACCAGGGCGCTAAAGACGCTTTGTGGTGGGCAGCAATGACGTACGTAGCGGCCGCGCTATCCGCACTGGTCACGCTGCTGTATCTAATTATGCGTTTGAACAATGACTAATGCCGAAAAGATTTGGGTGGGGGCGCGCTTCTGCCCAAATCTCCCGATTGTATTTGCAAATATATTTTAACAATTCGCTACCTTTGCAGTTAAAATTTACAAGCCATGGATGCCGCAGAAGTTAACAAGCAAATAGATTATGCTCGCGAACTGATGGATCAGTCAATAGAGCATTTGCACAAAGAATTGAAGAAAATCAGTACCGGCAAGGCTAGTACAGCTATGCTGGATGGCGTATTCGTTGAATACTACGGTGCACCAACGCCCCTCAATCAGGTGGCCAACGTCAGCATTGCCGACTCCCGGAGCCTGGCTATTCAGCCGTGGGAAAAGAATATGCTGGGACCGATTGAAAAAGCAATTTTTGAAGCCAACCTCGGTGTTACTCCGCAAAATGATGGGGAAATGGTGCGCATCAATATTCCGCCGTTGACGGAGGAGCGCCGCAAAGACCTGGTGAAAAAGGCAAAAGCCCTCGGTGAAGACGCCAAAGTGAGCGTGCGCAATGCCCGCCGCGATGCGATGGACCACATCAAAAAAGCGGTAAAGGAAGGCTTTCCGGAAGACGCTGGCAAAAGCCGGGAACAAGAAGTACAAAACCTGACCGATAAGCACATCGAAACCATCGACAAAACGGTGGAAGCGAAAGAAAAAGATATTATGACGGTGTAGGAGAACCCCATTTTTTGCGGTAGTCAGGAACGATCGGATGTCACAACTGACATCCGATCGTTTTTCTTTTTTGAAAAGGCGAAAATTATTTTGCGGGATTCCGGAAATACTGTTACATTTGTCCCACTTTTTTAAAAAGTAGCCTGCTGAGGCTTAAAAATATAATTACGATGAAAAGAACATTTCAACCATCCAGAAGAAAGCGCTCGAACAAGCACGGCTTCCGTTCGCGCATGGCTACGAAGAATGGTCGCAAAGTGTTGGCACGCCGCCGTGCGAAGGGCCGTCACAAGTTGACAGTTTCTGACGAGAAAAGATTGAAGTAATCCAAAGGTTATGAATTGCGACGGACTTTTACGTCCAATACTTCTCCCCTGTTGCAGATGCATCCCTGCCATGCAGACATGCCGAAAAAGTAGGGTGTTGCGAATGGCAGTTACTCCTGGTGTTCGTTCATCAATAATCAGATGGGCGTATTTCAGGGCGTAATCTCTTTGCTGTCTTGATGTTCGATGCTGCCGGACAACTCTCTGCAAAGCAGAGTCATCAAATTCTTGAAACAAACTATTCAACAAGTAGTAAACTTACCAGATGAGTTGCCATAGTCCTATTGGTGAATTCCGAAGCGCAATCGTACGTACGTAAAAAATAAAAGCCTGGTGACACCCCTCACCAGGCTTTCGCCTTTGTTGTTTGTGTTTATTTGTTTGGATGTTGAGGGAGTGGGGTGTTTCAACATAAATCATATATTGCTTTATCCACACCACGGAAATGGTGAATAAGTGATAAACTTTTGATATTACCTCGCATAGGAAATATAACGCTCCTAAAGGAGGATACATGACATGAACGAAATGTTCGGGGAACGTAGATGTGTGTAAATTGTAGAGACTATCTGTAAGTAAATGTTGCTGCGAATATAAGCCAATTGCCCGGACATTAGCAAATAATTCCGAGAAATATCTTTCTTTTTGGACAAAAAATATACCAATTTATCCGGAGAGCGCCGCAAAATCAAGCTTTGTGGTATGCTCTCCGGACAGCGGTTTTTATTCATCAAAGTGTACCGCGCAGCTCCTGCTCGCGCTCAATGGCTTCGAACAGGGCCTTGAAATTTCCTTTGCCAAAAGAGCGAGCGCCCTCGCGCTGAATGATTTCGTAGAAAACCGTCGGGCGATCCTGCACCGGCTTGGTGAAAATCTGTAGCAGATAGCCTTCTTCATCCCGGTCCACCAGGATATTCAGGCGTTGTAGCTCCTTGATATCTTCGTTGATCTCGCCAACGCGATCCAGCACCGTTTCGTAGTAGGTATCCGGTACGTACAGGAAATCGACGCCATTTTTGCGCAATCGGTCAACGGTTTCGATAATAGCATCGGTCGCTACGGCGATATGCTGTACACCAGCGCCGCGATAGAAATCAAGGTATTCCTCGATCTGCGACTTCTTCTTACCTTCTGCCGGTTCGTTGATCGGGAATTTGATGTAGCCATTGCCATTGCTGACCACCTTGCTCATCAGCGCCGTGTATTCGGTCGAAATATCCTTATCGTCAAAAGTGACCAATAGCTTAAAGCCCATCACGTCCTGGTAGAACTGTACCCAGTGGTTCATCATGCCCAATTCCACGTTGCCCACGCAGTGATCGACGTATTGCAAGCCGATGGGCTTCACTTCCAGTTCGCTGGTTTTGGGTACAAAGCCCGGCATAAAGACGCCATCGTAATTTTTGCGCTCAACAAAAGTGTGCACCGTCTCGCCGTAGGTGTGTATGGAGGCTGTCACAATTTCGCCATGCTCATCCTTCATGACCTGCGGTGGGGCGGCACTTTTCGCGCCGCGCTCCAGGGCGGTCTGGTAAGCATATTCGGCATCATCCACCCAGAGCGCAAGCACTTTCACGCCATCGCCATGTTGGTACACGTGCTTGCTCACCTCGTGCTCCGGGGAGAGCGCAGCCGTCAGCACAAAGCGGATTTTGCCTTGCTCCAGCACATAAGAAACCTTATCGCGCACGCCGGTCTCCGGTCCGCGGTAAGCCACCAGCTTAAAGCCGAAAGCCGTTTGGTAATAATTGACCGCCTGTTTGGCGTTACCGACGTAAAATTCGATGTAATCCGTCCCTTTAATCGGGAAGGTGTCCTGTTGGGTGGTTGGTTTATTTTTGGTTAGCGTTTCCATATTAGTACACTGATTTTTTTATATGTTAATGAAGTTGAGATAGTTAAGAAGGTTTAGTTTCCCTCCAATCAGGTTGAAACCTTTACTCATCCTGAGAATTTCTCAAAGAATTGAGCATATATGAGATCAATTGTATTTCCTGACGTATACATTCGTAATCTTTCTCTTTCAAATAACCTAATTCCATTACAATAATGCTCTGATTTAGTAATTCCATTAAACTACTGTAGGCAATTGTTGTAAAATGCGCCTTATCTTTGTTGGTTTTTCTAGCTGAGCCTTCTGCCAAATTGGAAGCCACAGAAACCGAAGCTCTACGCATTTGTTGTGTCAAACCGAACATTTCAGATTTAGGAAAATGCTCTGTTGAAGTATAAATAACTTTGACCAATTCTTTGGATTTTTTCCAAACTTCCAGCTTTTCAAAAGCATATTGATACAGTTTCATTATTATGAATATTGGTTGTGTAAATCGTTTCTTTAAGCCAGGATTTAGCTGTTCATCCACCCTCTAACCTCCCTAAACTTCCTAAACCTTCTCCACCACTTCCGGCAGCCAGCTCTTGTAGTATTCCTGATCTTCAATGGCAACCGCGTGCTCCG
>CAZFBU010000022.1:0-5254 GCA_964517175.1 uncultured Saprospiraceae bacterium | reverse complement strand
TCCGGCAGCCAGCTCTTGTAGTATTCCTGATCTTCAATGGCAACCGCGTGCTCCGTCAGTTGCAACGGATGAAACGTATCGACCATCACGGCCAGTTCGCCGGTTTCCTTCGCGCCAATGCTTTTCTCCACCGTGCCCGGGTGCGGACCGTGCGGAATGCCCCCCGGATGCAGCGTGATCATGCCCTGTTCCACGTGCTTGCGACTCATAAAATCGCCGTCCACATAGTAGAGCACTTCGTCGCTGTCGATGTTGCTGTGATTGTAGGGCGCGGGAATTGCCTGCGGATGATAATCGTACAATCGCGGTACAAACGAGCAGATCACAAAATTGCGCCCGTCGAACGTCTGATGCACGGGTGGCGGCTGGTGAACTCTTCCCGTTATTGGCTCAAAATTGTGAATGGAAAATGCATATGGATACACATAACCATCCCAGCCGACAACATCAAACGGATGATTCAGATAATAATATGGATAAATTTGATCCTGTTTTTTAATGTAAAATAAAAATTCGCCCTGCTCGTCGTGCGTTTCCAGCACCGAGGGCTTGCGAATGTCGCGCTCGCAGAAAGGCGCGTGCTCGCCCAATTGCCCGAAGCCATTGCGATAGCGCTTCGGCGTGGTAATCGGTCCGCTGGATTCAACGATAAACAAGCGATTATCTTCATCATCAAACTCCATTTGGTAAGTCGTACCGCGCGGCACAACGACATAATCGCCGTACGCAAAGCGCAACGCGCCGTACATGGAGCGCATCGTACCCGAGCCTTTGTGAATAAAGATCACCTCGTCGGCGTCGGCATTTTTGAAAAAATAATCGTCCGTGCCTTTTCGCGGCGCAGCCAGCGAGATTTTACAATCATTATTCACCAGAACCGGCTTGCGGCTCTTGAGATAATCCTCTTCCGGATTGACCTGAAAACCCTTCAGGCTGCGGTGCTTGAGTTGTTTGTCCAATACGATTTTTGGCGCTGCGGAATAAGGCTCCCCCACCTGCACGATCTGCGTTGGCGCATTGGCATGGTAGAGTAGCGAATGCAGATCGCTGAAACCCTCCGTGGAAAATAGCTCCTCGTGGTAGAGGCTACCGTCGGGCTTGCGGAACTGCGTGTGCCGCTTGGGCGGTATTTGTCCCAGACTATGATAATGCATAATTTTTGGTTTTATTTTGGTACAATATTCGAGTTATGGCTTCAGATTCTCAAAAACCTTATTGAGCATTTCCATCAGCTTTTCCAGTTTGCGCTCGTCGAATCCCTGCCAGGCTTTCTCCCGCGCTTTCCGGATGATGGGCAATGCTTCCTTGATTTTGGCGTGCCCCGCCTCGGTCAGTTCAATGCGAAAGCGTCGTCGGTCTTCCGGGTCGATAACGCGGCGCGTGAGTTGCTTGTCGCACAGCAAGTCCATAATGCGCGTCACCGTCGGCGCATCTTTAAAGGTTGCTCTGGCGATTTCCAGTTGGCTCAGCCCGTCCTGCTTGTTGAGCTCCTGCAACACCACCCACTGGTCGATGGTGATGCCGCAGCCTGCCATCTGCAATTGTTCCTGAAAATATTGTTTCATGCGCTTGGAGGCACGCTCCAGCACGAAGCCAGGCAGTTCCTCCGCGCCTTTTCTTTCTTTTTGTAAAGCAAATTCGGTCACCGTGTTTAATATTAGTTGCTACAAAACTAATTGGTGTGCGAATAAATAGCAAGAAAAAAGCGAATTTTATCTGTTGGTTTACTTGCAAAACCAATTATCGGAAGACACCAGCTACACATTTGTACCGTTTATGGCTGCTGGAGAGCAGGACAAGAAAACTATAAAAAAGCACAACACCCTCCGGATATTGTGCAAAATATATATCGTGTTGAAACTCCTGATTATACGATGTAAAGCTGCTAAACAGCTTGCTTTTTTGGCGCTCTTTCAGCCTCTGGCATTTCAATTACCTTGCCCGTTCGCTTCGTACCTCCCCAGTTGAATTGATATCCCAGGATAGCGCTCACCGCTACTGCGAAAACTACGAAAATCAGCCAACTTTGGTGCGTGTAAACAGCAATAATGCCAATCAACATCACCAGGTAGAAGCGCCATACCGTATTTGCAAAATTTAATTTAAACATGGCGGTTCTTTTTTAATGATTAATTTTTTTCTCGGTTAAAATATATGTTCGTTTGTCAGGTTTTGCAATGACATTTGACATGGGTATCGATGATTTTAATCAACCTGTTATAAAAGTGTTAAAAAATCACTTACAACGAAACAATGTTTGAACTTTAATGTTTAAACCTTAAACATTCGTAAAATTCAATTTTTTAACAAAAAAATAGTATCGATTATGTCAACTGCAGTAGCAACCAAATGGGTAATTGACCCAACGCACTCAGAAATCAGTTTTAAGGTAAGACACCTGGTGATTAGCACGGTAACTGGTTATTTCCGCGAATTTTCGGGCGGTATCGAGCAGGAAGGCGAAGGCTTTGAGGGTGCTCGGGCTTATTTCACCGCAAAGATCGACAGCATTGACACCAATCAGAAAGATCGCGATAACCACCTGAAAAGCAACGATTTCTTCCATGCAGAGCAGTATCCGGAGCTGAAGTTTCAGTCCACTTCATTCACGAAAGTAGCTGGCGACAAATACAAGGTTGTTGGCGACCTGACCATCCGCGACGTGACCAAGCAGGTGGAACTGGAGGCGGACTTCCTGGGCGAAGCAGCTGACCCTTATGGCAACCACAAAGCAGGTTTTGAGATCAACGGCACGATCAACCGCAAAGAATTCAACCTGAAGTGGAATGCCGTGACCGAAGCCGGTAAAGTAGTGGTGAGCGACGAAGTACGCCTGCACCTGAACGTACAGGTGGTGAAGCAATAAAATAGAATTATCTACCCCTGCTGCGGAACGCTGCCGTCTGTTAATGATTGTAAACCAGTTGTTTACAGGTGGTAGCTTCCGCAGTATTATTATCCTTTCTCAACAGTATTCCGCCAGATGTTGTTATCTTCACAGCAAATTTTTAAGCTGGAAAATGACGCTGGAAGATTACCACAAAATTTCGGATACGATTCCCCGCCAGCCGGGTGTTTATCGCTTCAAGGATGAGGATGGTACAATTTTATACGTAGGCAAAGCAAAAGACCTGAAAAGTCGCGTCTCCTCCTATTTTGGCGACCGCAAGGATCTGCCCTACAAAACCCGGGTGATGGTGCGCCACGCCAATCATCTCGAATTTACCATCGTCGAGACCGAAGCCGACGCGCTCCTGCTGGAAAATACCCTCATCAAAGAGCATCAGCCCCGCTACAACGTGATGCTCAAGGATGGGAAATCCTATTCCTACATTTGCATCAAAAATGAGCGTTTCCCGCGGGTTTTTATCACGCGGCGCGTCATCCGCGATGGCTCTATCTACTTCGGACCTTACACTTCCAAATTTCGCCTGAAGATCATTCTCGACCTAATCAAACAATTGTTTCCGCTGCGGACCTGCAATTTCAACCTTTCGGAAGAAAATATTCAAGCCGGCAAGTTCAAAGTTTGCCTGGAATATCACATTAAAAACTGCCAGGGACCGTGCGAGGGCTTGGAAGACGAAGCGACTTACAACGAGAAAATTGATCAGATTAAAAACATCCTGAAGGGCAATTTCGGCGAAGTGGTGCGGCATTTCAAAAACCAGATGCAGCAACTGGCGGAGCAGATGGAATTTGAGCGCGCGCAGCAACTCAAGGAAAAACTTACGGCATTCGAGGATTACCAGAGCAAATCGACGGTCGTCAGCACTAAAATTCGCGATGCGGATGTCTTTTCCATTGCGTCCGATGAAAAGCAGGCGTATATCAACTATCTCCGCGTAGTGAACGGTGCGCTGATCCATATTCATACCCAGGAGTTGGTGAAAAACCTCGACGACGACGAGCGCGATCTGCTGGAATATTCCATTCCTGTGCTGAGGGAGCGCTTCGATAGTTTCGCGCCAGAAGTCATTGTGCAACAGGAAGTTGAGCTATCAGGCGAGCTGCAAATTACCGTTCCGAAAATCGGCGATAAGAAAAAGCTGCTGGAGCTTTCGCAAAAAAATGTCGATTACTACCTGAAGCAAAAGCGCCGCGACGAAGTCAGCAAAGCTAATAAGCAAACGCCCGCCGAGCGTATTCTGCGCACCTTGCAGCAGGATTTGCACATGAAAGAACTGCCGATGCACATCGAGTGTTTTGACAATTCGAATATCCAGGGTTCCAATCCGGTTTCTTCGTGTGTCGTATTCAAAAATGCCAAGCCTGCCAAGAAGGACTACCGGCATTACCACATAAAAACCGTGGAAGGCCCCAACGACTTTGCTTCGATGGAGGAAGTGGTCTATCGGCGCTACCGGCGGCTACTGAACGAAGGACAGCCCTTGCCGCAACTGGTCATCATCGACGGGGGCAAGGGGCAGCTCAGCGCGGCGATGAACAGCATTCGCGCCCTCGAGTTGGAAGAGAAAATGACGGTGATCGGCATTGCTAAAAGGCTGGAGGAAATTTTCTTCCCCGGCGATTCCGTGCCCCTGCACATTAGCAAAAAATCGGAATCGCTCAAGCTCATCCAACAAGCCCGCAACGAGGCGCATCGCTTTGCGATTACCTTCCACCGCGACCAGCGTTCGCGTGGTTTTCTGGGTACGGAACTGACCGGCATTCCCGGTATCGGCGAAAAAACGGCGGATAAACTCTTGCAGCATTTCGGCTCGGTGAAGAAGATCAGGCAGGCTTCCTTCGCTGAAATTGCTAAGGTGACGGGGGGCGCGGTAGCGAAGAAATTGCGGACGTATTTTGCGGGGGAAGAGGAGGAGTGAGGAATTAAATTCCAATAAAATTTGTTATTTTTGGTAATAAAGAAAATCATATGGAAGCTATCAAGACAAGGGGGGAAGTGAATAATAACAATCAATTGATTATCCAACTCCCGGAAGCGACAAAGGCAGGACTCTACGAACTTATTTTAGTATTCCTGGAAGGAGAACATCACGCAGACAAGGAACATAGTGAAGTGCTAAGTTTCTCAAACTACGATTTACCGGTCGAGGGCTCCCACTTTAGTCGGGAAGAAATATACGGTGACAATGGCAGGTAACAAATTATTTGTAGATACGAATATTTTAATCTACGCCAATACAATCTCCTCTCCCTTTTGCGAAGTTTCGAGAAATAAGTTAAAGGTCGCATTGCAAACTTATGATTCCGTTTGGATCAGCCAGCAAGTTATCAGAGAATATCTAGT
>CAZFBU010000021.1:13903-36984 GCA_964517175.1 uncultured Saprospiraceae bacterium | reverse complement strand
ATTATTCTGATTTTTTAACACAAAACCAATATTTACATGAAAACCATTACTGTACGAATTGTGATCCCGACGAATGTTGGCGAACTGCTGAAACTGGCAAACCTCGTGTACAAAAAACACCAGGCAGACGGCAAAAACAGCCCATTGAATGCGCTCGAAGATTACAAATGGAACGACATCGGACCCAATCTGGCGCTTGCCGCCGCCAAACACGAAGAGGCAGAGGAGTATTCGCGCCGCGCCGAGCAAGCCTACCGCGACCGCGACCGCCTCATGGGCGACGTAAAAGGCTTGATCCGCGCCAGCCGCGACCTGCTGAAAGCCATTTTTAAAAAATCGCCCAAGAAACTTGGCGAATGGGGCTTCGAAGTAAACGATACGCCCCGCGTGAGCAAGGAGAAGTAGTGAAACGCCCAGCCCGCCTGCCGTGTGGGGGGCGGGTTGGTATGTAATATTTACAAATTAAGACTCATAACTCCAAATGATTACCTGCCAGCGTCCCAGCAGGACGCCCTATCGGTAGAAAAATCCCACCACGAGAACGTAGCGTGCCAGCGGTACGCATTATACAGCACACCAGAAGCATGCCAGAAGCGCATTTCCGGCGTGTTTTTCTCCAGATACAGCCCCTACGAGATTAAAATGCACATCTTTGGTCTTCAAACCGCAGCCCGTAGCGCCACACCAGCCTCATCGCACGAGCGTGACGTCGCCGACAAACTCCTCACTGCGGCCATCTTTGAAGCGGATGACAGCTTTGTACACAAAGACCGCCGAATTGAGCATTTTTCCCCTGTGCGTGCCGTCCCAGGCGGCGGAAGGATCGTTCGGATCGAAGTTTTCGCGCTGATAGACCAGATCGCCGAAGCGCTGGAATATCTGTAGCGACGCCACTTCCTCTACCCCATCGCCGGCAAAGATGTAGAAAAAGTCGTTCACCCCATCGCCATTGGGCGAAAAGGCATTCGGAATGTAAATCTTGCGCTCCCGATCGACTTCGACGTACACAAAATCGCGCACCGAACAATCGCCCGTCGTGCCGATCAGCTCATACAGCACGCTACGCTGCGGATAAGCGTAGAAAAGGTTCTTGCCAAACTGCGTGATGGAGGTATCCGGAAACCAGGTGTACGCCAGATCGGTGTAATTGGAGAAAATTTCCAGCCGCACGGTGTCGCCGGGCACAATGGTGACGGTATCCAGCCGCACGGTCATAATCAGGCTGTCTGGTTCGAAGATTTCAACCATGTAGATTGTATCGCAGCCGGAAGCGGCGGTCACTTCGATATCGTAGAAGCCAAGCTCCAGCCCGGAGAACAGATTCACACCGCGTTGCACGAAGTCATCGCCGTAAACCGTGATGTCATTACCCTGATCGTCGAGCACTTCGATGCTACCATCGTCGCTGCCGTGGCAGGTGAGGTCTTTGGTCTGAAAGTCGATGTTTGGAATTTCGTTGATGGTGATATTCTGCGCCGTCGTATCGAAGCAGATGCCATCGAACGAGGCGATCAGTTGCACATTGAAGTCACCGCCTTCGTAATAGACGTAGCGCGGATTCACCTGACTGGAGGTATTGCCATCCTGGAAATTCCACGTGTAGCTGTTGGCGGATTTCGATTGATTCGCAAAGGCAATTTCGGTCGGCGTGCAGTCGCCCATCCTGGTAAAGTCGAAGGCAGCCTCCGGCGTCGGGCGCACAAAAACGGACTGCTGCTGCGATGTCATACAGCCAAAGCCATCCGTCACAGTAACAGCGGTCGTATAAGTTCCCTGCCGGGCGTAAGCGTATTGCAAGGAGGAGCCGGTGCCGCGCTCCCCATCACCAAAAGCCCAGGCGTAGCTGCTGATGTTGTCGTTGCTGTTTACAATGAAATTTCCGGCTTCCCCTACGCAGAGTGAATCCGTGGCCACAAGTTCAAATTCGGGCAGTGGCACAATCTCGATGGCGCGTTCTACGGCATTGGCGCAGCCATTTGGACCGATGACGGCTAATCTGATGTTGTAAACGCCGGTTGTATCGTACGAATGCACGGGATTGGCGAGCGTGGAGGCATTTCCATCGCCAAAATCCCAATCCGGATTGACATTTTGGTCAGATTCATAATTGAACGTCACATTCGACTCGATACAGGTCACATCATCAACGATCATCGCGATTTCCGGCAAGGGTTTGATATTGATCGCCACTTCCGTACTGTCAAAACCACAGCCGATAGAGTACTGTACAATGCGAAACATGCCAGCCGTGTCATAAACGTGCTCGGGATTGGCTTCGGTGGAAATGGTGCCATCGCCGAATTCGTAGCGCACCCGCGCGCCGGGTGTTGCGAAGCTGGTCAAGCGCACGGTATCGCCCACGCAAAATTCGGGTTCTGCCACGCTGAAGAAGGCTTCGACGTCGGTGGGGTTAATCGTGACAGTTCTGGACAAGGTATCCCTACCACAACCGTTGACTGCGATCAACGTGATGGTATAATCGGTCGGCGTATCGCCGGTGAAATAGGTTTGGGCGTTGGGTTGTTCTTCGCGGGTGGTTCGTCCGTTGCCAAAATCCCAGAAATAGCTTTCCGGCAAGCCGAGGCTGGCGTTCTGCACCTCAACGACATCGCCGGAGCAGAAGTTATTGAAGGTCGTACCGAAATCCGCAATGGGACGTGGTTGTACTTTGATGGTGTCCACAAACTCCTGCCCGCCGCAGCCGTTCACCACGGAAAGCCGCGCCACGTAAGCCGTATCGCCGAATGCTGCGGTATAAACTACCGGCTCAGGATTAGCGACCGAATCCATTTGTCCGTTCCCGAAATCCCAGCGATAGGAAATATCTTCGCCCTGGCTGAGGTTGGTAAACTGAACTTCCAGATCTGCGCAGCCGCCCCGGGTGTTCACATCAAAGGCAACCGCGGGCGGTGGCTCGGTAATGCGAATCATTTGCCGGGCCGTATCGACGCAGCCCTGGGGTGAGGTGATCGCAAGTTTGATATTATAATTGCCAGCTGTTGCAAAAGAAACCTCGGGGTTTTGTTCGGTGGATGTACGCCCATCGTCAAAGTCCCAGACGTAGCTTTGGGCGTTGATTGAGGTGTCTATGAATTGAAAAGCTTCATTGGTACACTGCTGCCCTTCGATGCGGAAGCCCGCTTCGGGCAATTCGTGTACCGTCAGTACGATTTGATCCTGCGCGGCACAGCCGACGACGGATTCGCTTTCAATTTGATAAGTCAAGGTGTAATTTCCAGGGGTCAGGGGTTGAATATCAACGCGACCGAGGGAGTCATCGACGATGCCCGCGCCGCTCCAGCGACCACCGGCGGGGGTAAAGTTTTGTAAAGTGACGATGGATTCCGATTCGCAGAAGCCCACATCGCTGCCCGCGCTGACGCCGCTCAGGTCGATTATGTTCACGTCCACCTGATCGCTGACTTCGCAGGTCGTACCACCAAAAATCGTGTACGTGTAGGTTCGCGTGCCGCCACCAGCCTGCGTCAGGTTGATCTCGCCGGAGTTCGCGTTGATAGCACTGCCGGTCCAGCGACCACCGGTGGGCGTAGATTGCAACGTCAAAGTTCCGGCGCTGATGCAGACGGTCGTATCCGTTTGCGCGGTGACGGATTGCGGTGTGCTGACGGTGACATCGACGGAATCTCTGGCAATGCAGCCGGCGTTGGAAGTATGGGTATAAAGAAGATTGTAGGTGCCAGGTGCTAAGGCGCTGGTGTTGAAAAGTCCGGCGGTTTCATCGACGATACCCGCGCCGCTCCAGCTTCCGGAGCCGTTGTTACTGACATTGAAGCTCAGGTTATCGGTCAGGCGAATGTCGGCATCGGTAATGCAGACCGGGATTTCGTCTTCGGCAATGTCTGCCGTCGGCAAAGCAGCTACGTTGATTGTTTTTTCGGCAGTAGCCGTACAGCTATTGGTTTCGTCAAAGTAAAAATAAGTCAGCCGTTTATTACCGGTTCCCGCGACTTCGGGCGAAAACGTTGCTTGAATAGAATCGATGATTCCCTCCCCTTGCCAATAGCCGCCCGCTGGCGAGAAATCGCTCAACTGAAACGGCGTCGCATCGATACAAACGGTCTCGTCCGCGCCGGGATCAATGGCAACGGCTTGCTTTACGTCGATGTCGATGGTTCCGGTAGCTTCGCAGGAGGCTGATCCGACGGTGTAGGTCAGGGTATTGATGCCGATATTGGCAATTGCGGGGTTAAATACACCATTTGCGGAAACGCCATTGCCACTCCAGGTACCCCCGGTGGGGGTTGCCGTTAGTTGAATGGGCTGCGCGGAATTGCAAGGAGGCGCAACTGGTTCAATGGTCACATTTTCCCGATTCAAAACGATGATGGTATCGAACAGCGTCACAGAACCGCATACACTGGAGGCTTCCAGCGTAACCACATGCTGCCCCGGCGGAAAAATAATACCGGTGGGATTGCGCTCAGTGGAAGTTCCCGGCGTACCGCCCTCGAATGTCCAGCGCACTTGCGAAACGGTGCCGGCATATTCGACATTCGGCTCGTACATCAATTCCTCGCAAGCGACTGGTTCCGGAGTAAGCGTAATGGCGGGCGGCTCCAGCACGTCGATGGTTTCTTCCCAGGTACTGGGACCGCAGTCGTTGGTCATGCGTAGCCGGATGGTATAAGTGCCGGATTGAAAAAAGAGGAATTTGGGAGAAGTAGAGAACTGGCTGGTGCTGTCGGTGAAAGAAAAACCCTGGTTCGGGGAAACCGACCACTCGTAAGTCAAAGCGCCCGTTGATTGGTTGTTAATATCAAGCCGAAGAGGCAAGCAACTAGACTCCGGTACTCTGTCGTAGGTGATATCAACCACTGGTGTGGATAGCACTTCGATCATTTGCGAAAAGGAAGCGCTGCCGCAATTGCTTTCGACGGTCAGGGTGACGAGGTATTCGCCCGGTCCGCTGAAGTCGTGCGTCGGCTCGAATTCGGTGGAAGTATTCGCTGCGCCGGAAGCCGGGTCGCCAAAGTCCCAGCGGTAAGTGGCGCTGGTATCGGCGGTACAACTGGTGTTTTTAAAGTCGATAGATGTTTCGGGCAGGCAGAGCTGCGCGGGCGCTTCGAACTGAGCAACCGGACGGAGGAAGACAAAAATGGGTTTGATGACGAAGTGATTGAACTGCGGGCAGCCGGGCACGATGGCATCGAGGCGCAATTCGGCAATCGCCAGGCCACCGTCGGCAGAGCAGGCGTCGAGATCGGTAAAATTGTAGGTGTGATTGGCTTCTATGGCAGCGCCGAGGGTATCTTTTTGCCCGTCGCCCCAGTCCCAGATGTAAATGACGTTGGAATTGCCATTGTTATCGGAAGTATTCCGGACGGTGATTTCAAAACCTTCGCAGACATCGTTGTTGACGAGTTCGTAACCGGCATCTACGCGCTGTGTGCCCAGGCATTGCGCATTGGCATTGTGGGCAATAAAGCACAATATGGACAGTGGGATTAGCAGACGGTGCATGATCGGTTTGGGTTTTAAGACGTTTATTGATTTTCACGGATTAAGCGGCTCAAAAATACATTTCTGCCGACACAAATTACCAATTGGCATTTCGCTTTAACGTTCGTGTTTGTCAGATGTTATCTACCGGGGAAGTCAGAATGTTTCGTTCAGGCAAGTTTTCTCCATTGCAAATATAAATCTTCTTGCCGGAAGGTCGAATTATATTAAGAAAAAAATGATGTAAAAGTGGAGGGAAGTTTGCAAGGCTATTGGAAAGGAAGGAGATTTGGCAAACCTCAAAAGTCTGCCAAGTCCCGGAGCCGGGGATCAAACCATTTGCCCCAGCTTGCCGCTCTGATAGTCGCGGATTGCCTGGTGAATTTCCGCCTCGGAATTCATCACAAAAGGACCGTGCGCTACGATTGGCTCGTGGAAGGGTTTGCCGTGACAAAGGATTAGCGTCGCGTTGCTCTTGGCTTGTACGTGGAGCGTTTCGCCTGCTGTGTCGAATTCGACCAGGGTGTGCGTCGCCGCCGAGGTGCCATTCACGTCCACTTCGCCGTTTACGACATAAAACAGGATGTTGTGCGCTTCGGGAATGTCAATTTCAAAAGAACCATCTGCTTTTAGCGTAATCCAACTGGTGAACAAATCGGTCAGCGAATCAATCGGGCCCGCTTCGCCGCGCCAGTCGCCGGAAACCAGGTGCACCGTCACGCGACCATCGTCTTCTACAATCTTTGGAATGCCGTCGCTTTGCAAGCCGATGTAGTTTGGCTCGGTCATTTTCAGGTGAGAAGGTAAATTCAACCAAAGCTGAATAACCTCTTCCATGCCGCCTTTTTGCTTGAACTCGTCGGAAGAAACCTCCGCGTGGATCAAACCACTACCGGCCGTCATCCATTGGATACCGCCGGCTTTGATGACGCTTTCGCCAGTCTCTGAGTCGCGATGGGTAATGTCGCCTTGCAGGATGAAGGTCAGGGTTTCAAAACCTCGATGCGGATGCGGACCGAAGGGGAGTCCTTGATTATTCGGCGGATAGTTTTGCGGACCGTGGTGATTAAAAAACAAAAAAGGATCAAGATGCCGGATTGAACTCGTCGGCATCGCCCGGAAGGTTGTCAGGTCAGCAATTGGATCGTATATCGCTTGGTGTAATTTTTTGATGGCTTTCATGTCGTCGTTTTTACGAAGAAAACCACTGGACCTACATTAATGTTCAAACTTTGTTTTAAAAACAAAAGAAAGTGGTAAGTGCAACATTGGCTGTACTTACCACTCAGAGGAAGCGTTATTGCTTGTCAGCGCGGATAATTACGCTGAATCCATCCACATTACCGGATAAAGAAAGGCGACTGCCATTCAACTCCACATCCAGGCGAATAACCTGACCGTTTGCTTCTACACGCAATGTTTTGTTCTCTTCGTTCACCGTGTAAAAGCCATTGACGATTTCCGTGGAGCCATCAAAGTAGTTGAAAGTCCAGCGAAAGCTGCCCTCATCGCCCTGATACTCGTTGTAACGCATGGTAAAAGCCTGGATAAAAGCATTAATTTGCTCCTCTCCATCTTCCGTGTAGGAAGTGACATCCCAGGTTCCGACCATTTGCTCCCGCAAGGTAGGATCATCATCCTTTTTGCAGGCGGAGAATGTGAGCGCAATCAGCGCAACCATCAGAAAACCAAACCTAAAGTTCATATTTTGCTTGAATTTAAAGGGGTTAAAAAAAGATGAACCGACGAATATACAAAGCTCAGCAAAAACAAAAAAATCAGAAGACAGAATTTACATCCAAGCCAATCAAACCACCACGTTAATCATCCGCCCCGGCACCACGATCACGCGCCGCACTTCCTTCCCCTCGATCCACTTCTGGATGCCCTCGATTTCCAGTGCCGCTTTTTCCAGTGTTTCCTTTGTCGCATCCGCCGGAAAGGCAACGGTGGTGCGGACTTTACCGTTGATGCTCACCGGATACGTGATCTCGTCTTCTTTCAGATATTCTTCATTGTACTCCGGATACTTGCCATTGGCATGTACACTGCCTTTATTGTCCAGTTGGTGCCACAACTCCTCCGCTACGTGCGGCGCGAAAGGCGCAAGCAAAATGACCAACTCCTGAAAGATCGCGCGCTTGTTGCACTTCAGATCCTTCAGCTCGTTCGTCGCCACCATGAAGGCGCTGACGCAGGTGTTGAATGAAAAACGCTCGATGTCTTCGTTCACCTTTTTGATCGCGGCGTGCAGGGTTTTTAGTTCCTGCTTATTCGGTGCTTCTTCGCTGACGCTGAAATTGCCTTTGTCATCAAAAAACAAGCCCCAGAATTTGCGCAAAAAGCGACTCACCCCGTCGATGCCCTTTGTGTCCCAGGGCTTCGCCTGCTCGATCGGCCCGAGGAACATCTCGTACATGCGGAAGCAGTCCGCGCCGTATCTGCCGACGATGTCATCGGGATTGACGACATTGTACTTGGATTTGGACATTTTTTCGACGACCGGATACAATTGAATGAATTGTTCTCCATTCTCCGTAGTGACCGCCACCGTGTTGATTTTCTGGTTGTTATCAAAATCCGCGTTGATCGTTGCGAAACGAGAATCTTCTTTTTTCAATTTTTCAAATTGCTCAATCGACAAGCGATCATGATCATCTGCATATTGAATCGGCACGTGGATTTCACGCGTTTCTCCATTGTCCTTAAAAATTCGCATCATCAACGACACCCCCTGGATCATCCCCTGATTAATCAACTTCTTGGCATACTCCTCGTGCGGCACCAAGCCCAGGTCGTACATGAATTTATTCCAAAAACGGCTGTACAACAAATGACCTACGGCGTGCTCCGAGCCACCGAGGTATAAGTCCACCTGTTGCCAGTAGTTCACGGCTTTTTCGCTACAAAATGCGTCCTCATTTCCGGGATCCATATAGCGATAGAAATACCAGGAAGAGCCCGCCCAGCCGGGCATGGTGCTCAATTCGTACGGGTATTTGCCTTTGTATTTCCAGTCTTCGGCGCGCCCGAGCGGCGGTTCGCCGGTTTCGGTCGGCAGGTACTTATCCACTTTCGGCAATACGAGCGGCAATTCCGATTCATCGATCAGGTGCGGCACTTCGTCATCCCAATACACCGGCACCGGCTCGCCCCAATAGCGCTGGCGGCTGAAGACCGCATTGCGCAGGCGATACTGGATTTTGCCCTTGCCCAAACCGCGCTCTTCCAACCAGTTGATCAAGGTTTGGGTAGCCTCCTCATACGTCATGCCATTGATGATGCCGGAATTGATGTATGTACCTTCTTTGGTCGGATCGGCTTCGGTATCCAGATTTTGCTGGCTATCCAAAATCGGCACGATCGGCAGGTCGAAATGCGTCGCGAAATTCCAGTCGCGCTGATCGCCCGAAGGTACCGCCATCACGGCACCCGTGCCATAGCCCGCCAGTACATAATCCGCGATCCAGATCGGGATTTTTTCATTGTTGAATGGATTGACCGCGTAGCTGCCGGTGAACGCGCCAGTCACTTTTTTCACTTCTGCCATGCGCTCCACATCCGAGCGGGAAGCCGCCCATTTCTGATAGGTCTCAATTTCCTGACGTTGCTCCTCTGTGGTCAAATCCGCCACATACGTATGCTCCGGCGCCAGCACCATAAACGTTGCTCCGTAAATGGTATCCACACGGGTGGTAAAAACCTCAATGGTTTTATCCGGATGTGCCTCCACGGCAAATTTGATCGACGCACCCTGCGAGCGCCCGATCCAGTTGGTCTGCTGATCTTTGATCGATTCCGGCCAGTCAATATCCGCCAAACCTGACAGCAAGCGGTCGGCATAGGCTGTAATGCGCATCGCCCATTGCTTCATCAATTTCCGCTCCACGGGGTAGCCGCCGCGCTCGCTCACGCCGTCCTTCACTTCGTCATTCGACAAAACCGTTCCCAAACCCGGGCACCAGTTCACGTAAGATTCTTCCGGGAAAGTCAAGCGGTATTTCAACAGCATCAACTGCTGCGCCTTAGTGCTCATCGCACGCCATTCATCCGCCGTAAAGATGGGCGTATCTTCGTCGCAAACGGCATTTACTTTGGCATTG
Source organism: uncultured Saprospiraceae bacterium (assembly GCA_964517175.1). Classification (GTDB taxonomy): domain Bacteria; phylum Bacteroidota; class Bacteroidia; order Chitinophagales; family Saprospiraceae; genus JADJNW01. Next base: position 27,421 of record CAZFBU010000021.1, on the reverse strand, counting down.
CCTTCGGTTGCGAAGCGTGTTTCCAACGCACGGATTGGCAGGGCCTTATCCGCATCTTTATCGTAATAATGCTTAAATAATTGCATAAAGATCCACTGCGTCCATTTGTAAAATTTCGGATCGGACGTGCGGACCTCGCGGCTCCAGTCGTAGCTGAACCCCAGCTTTTCCAACTGGCTCCGGAATGTATTGATGTTATTTTCCGTGGTAATCGCCGGATGCTGCCCGGTGCTGATGGCGTATTGCTCCGCCGGCAAGCCAAAGGAGTCGTACCCCATCGGATGGAGCACATTGTAGCCTTTCAGGCGTTTGTAGCGCGAGAAAATATCGGTGGCAATGTAGCCCAGCGGATGCCCCACGTGCAGGCCAGCACCCGACGGGTACGGGAACATATCCAGCACGTAGTATTTGGGCTTGTTGCTGCTATTCGATACCTTGTAGATGCCATTTTCATCCCAATACTGCTTCCATTTCTGCTCGATGTCACGGGGATTGTAATCCATAGTGTTGCTGCTGCTTTTTGAAATATGATGTACAAATTATTAGTAAATTTCCTGACAAAAAGTTCCGGTGGCAATCAGGAGATTTTTATATTCAAAAGAAAGTTGCGAAATTAGTTAAAAGGAAGGAAAAAGGAACATCTTGCGATGCGAAATGCGAACAATGTTGTAATTTATACACTTTCGATGAACCCGAAAAATGCTAAATCGTATGAAAAAGCTTTTTATTCTTTGTTTTACGGCGTTGCTGACGATTGCGCTGAGCGCACAGGAAACGTTCAATCCGCAATACAACCTGGAACAGCTCGGCAATCTCGGCTCTTTCAACGTCGGCGCCGTTGCCTTTGACAATCGCTATGAAGGCGTGAAAGGCAGTGCATTGTTGTTTGACCATTGGCAAATTGCACGCATTCGCTTCGCGGGGCAGGATACGCTGGGCATTCCGGTGAAAATGAATGTGGACGTTTACGGCGGCACCATTGCAGTATTGCTGCCCAGCGGCTCCATCGGGCAGTCTGCTTTGCGCAATGCACAAGCTATTCAAACCGAGGAAAACGGGCTGCCCGACAAAAATTACATCGTAGCACCGGAGCGGGAAATCGGCGGCAACAGCAATCGCTTTGTGCTCTACCAGGTGTTGTATGATGGCGAAGTGCAACTGCTGAAATCCATTCAGAAAATCATTCGCGAGGCGGACTACAAAGGCGCTTATTCTATGGGCAATCCGTACGATGAAATTATCACGGAGACGGATTATTGGCTGGGCGCGCCCGGCGAGGGTTACGAAAAAATCAAACTGCGGCGCAAAGACCTGCAGAACGCGCTGCCCAAAGCCGCCGACCGCATGTCCGACGTTGTAAAGAAGCAAAAACTGCAATGGAGCGAGGAAGGAGATGTCATCCGGCTGCTTGCTGCGTTGGAAACGAAATAATTTTATACCCATAAAGTGCTAACCCGATTATGAAGAAGATACAAACCATCCACATACTTTGGACAGGAGCCACCTTTTTGTTTCTTACATGGCTGTCGATTCCCGTTATGTTCGCCCAAAATGCGCCCGGCAGCGCCGACCAGGAGCAAAACCTGCGCATGCTCGGCAATCTTACGCCCTACTCGCCCGGCGCCGTCGGTTTCGACAATCGCTACGAAGGCATCCAGGGCAGCCCGTTTTTGTTTGATATGTGGACGAATGGGCAGGTGCAATTCGTTAAACAAGACACCCTCAGCGCTACGTTCCAACTGAATGTTGATTTGGTAAGGCAGGTGGTGACCGTCAAACTGCAAGACGGAACCGTTGGTGAAATGAGTGCGCTGACCATTCAGCGGCTACAAACTACCGATCCTGCCAGCGGACAAACGCAGACGTTTCTGGTGGCAACAGAAAATGAGATCGAAGGTGTGAAGAGTGTTCGGAAAAAATTTTACGAGGTATTGCACCAGGGAGCGTTCAACTTTTTAAAAGAAACGCTGAAAAAGTTTCGGAAAGCTGATTTTGAAGGTCCTTATTCCGCTGACCGGCGCTACGACGAGTTCCTGACCGAGGAAAAACATTGGTTGCAAACGCCTGACAAGCCCTACAAAAAGGTACGCCCGCGCAAGCGAGACATCGAGAAAGCGCTCGCAGATTACGAAAAACAGGTGGATAAACTGGTCAAAACGCACAAACTCCATCTCAATCAGGAGAAAGATATTGCCACTCTGCTGGAATTTTTGGAAACGTCTGAACGTTAAAACCAATGAAAAGAACTATTTTGTGACAAAATAAAACACATGAAAAGCTTAATCAGACTTGCACTTTTGCTCATCGTGGGCATTTTGGTGTACAACTACTTCCTCGGCTCAGAAGAAGAAAAAGAAACCTCGAAGAAGATATTTGGCGAGGTGCGCGATCTCGGGCAGGCAACCTGGGCTTTGCTCAAATCGGAAAAAGAAAAATTTGACGAAGGCAAATACGACGAAGCAGTGGACAAGCTGAGTGGACTAATTGACCGCCTGCGCGGCCACGCCGAAACGCTGGAAAACAACAAAGACCTCATCGCCCGCATCAATGAATTGGAGCAAGAGCGTAAGAATCTCTCTGACAAAATTGATGAACCTGAATCTTTCGACAAAGCCACCGAACAACGCCGCCAGTACCAAATCAAACGCGAATCGGAAGACCTGATGCGCGAGATCGAAACGCTGATGAAAGATATGGAGCGGCAGTAAGGGCTTGGGACAAACATGCGAAGACGCTAAAAATCTGGTGCCGGAGCAAATAATTGGACGAAATTTGGTAAATCTTTGAGATTTGCAAAATCTGAACAGCCTGATCAATTGCTTTGACCCACTACTAAATTCCTCGTTGGAGAAGATGACATAGTGATCGCTGTCAATATTTTGCTTATATTTGTTAAGAATTGAAAAGAAAGAATTATGGAAACTGCGCAGGTTCAATCAGAATACGAAATCGAAAGAGGGAAGCCTGCGCCAAGTAAGAATCATTCCATCGTTCAGGGAAATATTTATTTTCTGCTTCGCCAAAAATATGAACCCCGCTATCGACTCTTGCTGGAAATCAGTATGGTTGTTGATGAAAAAGATCGTGTACCAGATATTGCAATTTATGAACCATTGGATTTTACACCAGGGAATGATGAAGTACGACTTGCCGAAGTGCCGCTTGCCACTATTGAAATTCTCTCCCCCAAGCAAAATCTCGGCGACCTGATTGCCAAGTCTTATCTTTATTTTGAAGCGGGCGTAAAATCCTACTGGCTCGTTTTACCCGACCTCACCACCATTTACATCTTCAGTGCACCCAATGAATACGAAGCCTTTGTAAAAAAAGGAATCCTCAAAGACGCACAACTCGACATCGAACTGAACCTGGAAGATATTTTCAAGTAAATCCTGTTTCCAGGTGACTTCATATCTTATCCCTGCATTCGCCGGGGCAGTTTTTCACTCTATATTTTGCAGTTCATAAAAAAATTGCTCTGCTCAGCATTCCAACCTTGCGCACAAAAAACCGCTGCTTCCAATTCACCACCAATTTTTTCTTCCAAAAATAATTCATTCGTATATTAGCAGCTTAGATTGTGCAATATCTATAAGCAAACCACCTTATTTCTTTTCAAACTGTAGCTGCGTGCGCGGCAAAACTGCTTCGATTAGTATTTTACCCTGATAATAAAACAATGAAAGATATTCTGATTAAAGCAGATGTACATATATATTTTTGATTCCAAAACCATTTAATGACGCAAGTGATGATGAAGCGTTTCAACATCTTGACCCTGTTTCTACTTTTCTCCATTTCCGCCTGGAGCGCCGATTATTACTGGGTAGGCGGCTCCGGCGACTGGTCGGATATTAGCCATTGGGCAACGACTTCCGGCGGCACGACACAGCATAACGTTGTCCCTTCACCGGATGATCGCGTCATTTTCGATGCCAATTCCTTCACCGCACCCGGACAGGTGGTCACGGTCAATAATCAGATCATCTACTGCCTGGATATGATCTGGCAGGATGCAACCAACGCACCCCGCTTCGAGGGTCCGGCAGATTTTCTGCTCAACGTGTACGGTTCCATGCTTCTGAACGCTGATATGACTTTCAACTTTCTCGGCGACGTCCGTTTCATCGGCAACACCACCGGACACCAGATCGACCTGGCAGGGCATACCTTGAAACGCGTCGTCACCTTTAATGGCATGGGGGGCGAGTGGACGCTGGCTACGCCTTTCGCAACCGATAGCTTGCTAATTTTCAATAACGGAACGCTGAATTCCGCCGATCAGTCCATCGGCTGCGAGCATCTGCAGATCAAGCCGGGCAATAATGTTTCGCTCAACCTCGGCACCAGCCAAATCACCGTCACCGGTGTCCCTTACCCCGATCCGATTTATCCCTGGATTATGATTGATGTAGTGGATATTTACCCGGTAGGTTTAACGCTGGATGCATTCAATTCTACCCTGGAGCTGACCTCGCGTCGCCCCACGTTTTTTGTACATTCTTTTGGTGATGTAGCACTTGGTAATTTGCTGTTTTCCAACACCAATGGTAACGGGCGCCTTTTCACCGAATCCGGCACGCAGCTCAATTTTCAAAGCGTAGAATTCCGAAACGATACCGAACTGACTTCGGTCGGAGGTCCAACGCACAACTTTGGCCGATTGACCCTTGGCGCAGGAAAAAACTTCATCTTTCAGAGCAGTACAACCTACATTATTGACGACCTCAATGCACTGGGAACCTGTGCCGAGCCGATTCAGCTATTCAGCAACCTGCCCGGCGTAAGCGTAACTTTTGTCTCTGATGCTACAACAATTGCGGTGGATTTCACTTCGCTGCGCGATATTCACGGCACTGGCAGCGCTAACTATATTGCCGAAAACAGCGCCGATCTTGGCAACAACAACGGCTGGAACATCATGCCCAAAGCAAACAACCAACTCTACTGGGTAGGCGGTACCGGCGATTGGTACGATGCGATGAACTGGTCCACCGCGAGCGGCGGCCCCGGTGGCGCGTGCGTGCCGACAGCAGGTGATGATGTATTCTTCGATGCCAATTCCTTCGACGCTCCCGGACAGGTCGTCAGCATCAATGTCGAGAATGCCTACTGCCGCAGCATGAACTGGACGGGCGCAACCGGCAACCCAAGCCTGGCGGGCGTGCTGGAGCACAACATGCGCATTTTTGGTTCGCTGGCGCTCATTCCGAATATGCAACTGGTTTTCGAGGGCGACTTCTACTTCGAAGGTAATGACCCCGGCAATACGATCACTTCCGCTGGCAATATCCTGAAAAGCGACGTTTTCTTCAGTGGCCTGGGCGAATGGATTTTGCAGGATAGCCTCGTCGCGGAGACGGACATCACCTTCAATAAAGGCACTTTAAATACAAATGACCAGAAGGTGGTTTGTCAATATTTCAATGCAGACTTTGCCGGCATCGAGCGAAACTTACTTTTGGGTAAAAGTCACATCGTACTCCGTTGGCTGAATTACAATAACAAAAACCGAAGCTATACCGAATGGATCGTTAATTCCAACAATATGAACCTGGAAGCGGAAAATTCTACCATCGAATTCGACTTCTTCGGTAGCTTTAGCAATCGCGGTGCCAGGGCATTAAACTATAATGTTGTGGTTGGGAATCTCAATCTGAGCATGAATAACTGGGGCGAGGATTACAGCGACATCACCGATCCCATTTTCATTGATACCCTGATCAATTATTCCAACGGCTACTATTCCAACCGGCACAACATCAATGTGTGGCAAGTCACGGAGGGCTACGTGCACGCTATTAATATCGGCGATACCATTCGCGTCAATGAGATCATTGCGCCGGATGCCTGCACCGGAATGGTTGAGATCAAAGCGGCACTCGATGATAATACGGCTTACCTGGAAGCTACGCAGGATATTGACCTGACCAGATTTATCGTGCAGGACGTGCACAACATCGGCGCTGGCACCATCACCGCCAGCAATTCTATCGACCTCGGTAATACCGATGGCTGGGTTTTCATGGAAACAACCGGTCGTGAGCTCTACTGGGTCGGCGATGGTGGCAACTGGAACGATACCGCCCACTGGTCATTGAGCAGCGGCGGGCCTGGTGGCGAGTGCATCCCAACCCCACTGGATAATGTCTATTTCGATGCCAACTCTTTCAGTCTCGGCGGTCAGAATGTCAGTTCCCGCGGTTATCAGGCTTATTGCAAAAATATGGACTGGACGGGCGTCACCAATGCGCCGAATATCGATCTGGACATCGTGACCTGCTTCGGCTCCATCACATTAGCGGAAGCAATAAATGCCCCTTACTTCGGCAGCCTGCAACTGCGCGGCAAGGAACAAGGCAATACGGTCAATACTTTCGGGCACCGGATTTTCAATGTTTACATCCGGGGAGCTGGTGAATGGACCTTACTGGATTCGCTCACCGCGTTTTATCTTTCACTGGAAAATGGATATTTCAACTCAAACGGTGCGCCGGTCAACATCGACCGGTTTGTTGCGCCTTTCACGTTCCAGCCCGCAACGCTCCAATTGGGCGGCAGCCACTGGTATGTCAATGCAAACAACGACGCATTTACTATTTACAGCGACTCATTCACCATCATTCCCGATAGTTCTTTGATCGAACTGACTTCGCCCAATCCACTGGTGTATAGCAACTCCTCTATGAATTTTCACAATATGCTGTTTTCCAATCTATCGCAAACTTCCAGGCTGGAAACCTTCGGTGATAACGTGGTCACATTCAATAGGCTGGAATTCCGCAACAACGGCATCATCCTCGGCGAACACGTCATCGATTCGCTGATCTTTTCGCCGGGTAAAGCGTACCAACTGGACGTGGTCGATAATCAAACCGTCAATGAATATTTCCAGGTCATCGGCAACAACTGCACGCCAATCGAGCTCTCCTCTACCCTGCCGGGCACACAGTCGACGGTCGTTATGAACGGCGGCACGGTGCGTGGCGATTTTATTCAGATGCGTGACCAGATCGGCAGCGGTAGCACCGAGTTTTTCGCTGGCGCCAATAGCACCAACATTTCCAACAGCAATACGGGCTGGATTTTCGAAAGCGCCGTCGAATACTCAGAGCAGGGCATTCTTGGCGACGACGTCGTACTTTGCAACGCCAGTCAGCTTACGCTGGATGCCAATACCTTCAACCCCAACGAGCAATACCGATGGCAGGATGGCAGCACCGACGCCACTTTCGTCGTCACGCAGCCCGGCACTTACGTCGTGGAGGTAACCTATGACAACAGCTGCGTGCTGCGCGATTCCGTGACCGTGCTTCCGGCGCAAAATTTCGCTCCGGACCTTCCGGCGAATACGACGCTCTGCGCGGGCGAAACGCTGGTGCTTGATCCCGGGCTCGATCTCGTGGGCTTGCGCACAACCTGGCAGGACGGCAGCACCGACCGTACCTTCACGGTGACCGAAACCGGCATGTACAAAGTTACGCTCGAACTTTCCGGCTGTGAAGCCAGCGACTCGCTGGAAATAACCTACAATCCCATCCCGGTTTTTGATCTGGGCGACGATCAGACGCTCTGCCCCGAAGCAACAACGGTACTCGACGCCAATTTTCCCAATGCGAACTACCTTTGGCAGGATGGCTCTACGAATTCGACTTTCACCGTCCGTCAGGCGGGGGTTTATACCTTGAATATCACTGAGAATGGTTGCACCGGTCAGGATTCGGTTGAAGTATTTTACAATCTGCCTTTCAATCTCAATATCGGCACGGATACCACCATTTGCGAAAACGACCAACTGACGCTTGGCGCGAATGTGAGCGGCGCGAGCTACAGTTGGTCCGACGGTAGTTCTCAGTCCAATCTGACCGTCAACACGGCGGGTATCTTTTGGCTGGATGCTACGCTCAACGGCTGCACCGAGCGCGACAGCATTACCATTTCAACGCAGGACTTGCCGCGATTTGATCTGGGCGACGACTTCATTCTTTGCGAAGGCGAAACTGCCACCCTCGACGGTACGACCTCGATTGGTAATGCGACCTACGCCTGGAATAACGGCACCACCACCCCAACGCTCAATGTCAACACCTCCGGCGTTTACAGCCTGACCGCTACGCTCAATGGTTGCGCCTTCAGCGATGAAGTGACTGCCACTTTCCAGGCACTGCCAATCGTTGATCTGGGCGCAGACCAAACGCTCTGCGCGGGCGAAACCGCTACGCTCGACGCCACCAACCAGAGCGCGACCTACCAGTGGCAGGACGGCTCTACCAACGCGCAGTTCACCGTTCGCAATGCCGGCACGTACAATGTTGTTGTGAATCTAAATGGTTGCACCCAATCTGATGAAGTCATTTTCAACTTCAATCCGTTACCGGATTTTCATTTAGGACAAGACACGACCCTTTGTGAAGATGAAACCCTGACCATTGATGCCAGCGTACCGAATGCCACTTTCAATTGGAATGACGGCAGCGCCAACGCCGTTCGTACGCTCAGTACCGCCGGGCTTTACTGGCTGGAAGCGACCCTCAACGGCTGTGCCAAGCGCGATAGCATTCAACTCGAATACGTCGTGCTACCCGACGATTTGCTTGGCGCGGATGTCACGCTCTGCGAAGGCGAAGTGCTGACCTTCAGCCCGGGCGTGCCCAATGCCACCTACGAGTGGCAGGACGGTACCACCGCCAGCGAGTACGTCGTCGTCAATTCCGGCACGTACAGCGTGACCGTACGCGTGAGTGGTTGCAGCGCCGACGACAGCATGCAGGCAATGTTCAATCCACTGCCGCGCTTTGAACTAGGCGGCGACACCACCATTTGCCAGAGCGAATCGGTGACCCTACGCGTCAATGCCAACGCCGACGCGATCATCTGGCAGGATGGCACTACTGGCAACAGCATCACGGCTAATACCAACGGTACCTACTCGGCGCAAGCAACACTGAATGGCTGTACCTTTGAAGATGCCCTGCAACTGACCGTGCAACTGCCGCCGCAGTTTACCCTGGGACCGGACACGACCGCCTGTGACGATGCCCCGTATGTTTTACGACCCTCCGCTCCTGCTAAATTCTACCGCTGGTCGGATGGCAGCACCGATGACCGGCTGGAAGTAACCACACCCGGCATCTACACACTGGAAGCCATTGACGGATTGTGCGCGGCAACGGAGAGCGTGTCTGTTGATTTCCGTAGCTGTGTGTATTTTGAGTTTTTTGCACCGAATGCTTTCTCGCCGAATGGCGACGGTGTAAACGATGAATTTCAAGCGTTTCTACCACCAAATATTATCATTGAATCCTTTGAAATGAGCGTGCTCGACCGCTGGGGCAATCTGATTTTCACCACCGATGACGCCACCCGGGGCTGGGATGGTCGTTTCCAGCAAAAAGAGCTGCCCACCGGTGTGTATGTGTATGTCGTCACGATTGCTTATCAGGATGATCGCGGCGCGGGTAAGGACACGCTCTCGGGCGATGTGCTGCTGGTGCGGTAGATCGCCGGGGACGACTAATGCCAAATTGGAGCTGGAAATTTGGGGTAGCAATGAGAAGCATATCCCGTAATTTGAAGCAAACAAGACCGTGAAATTACTCGCCGAAAGGCTGAAATAATCTTGCTTTTAACAAAATTGTAACAATGTCGCCTCGAAAGCGTTCATAAAAAAAAGTATTATTGCATCTCGTGCGTTTAGCAGGTTGAGAGCGTTAAGTAGGTTTTAGTGACTAAAGGGCTAAACCTCCTAAACTTCCTCAACCGACTCAACATAAAACAAATGGCAAATTTGACCTTTCAATATCCTGCTTGGTTTTTCATTCTGTGTGTGCTGCTCGGGCTGGGGTATGCACTGGCGTTGTATTACCGGGACCGCACATTTCACGAGCAATCGGAGCGCCTGAATTGGGTGCTTGGTCCTATTCGCTTCCTTACGGTCACGCTGCTGAGTTTGCTGCTGCTGGCACCGCTGCTGCGTTCGCTGATCACCGAAAGCAAGAAACCGGTCATCATTCTGGCGCAAGACCAGTCAGAATCGATCACGGCGGGCATGAATGCAGCGCAATTGCAAGCTTATGAACAGGCGTTCGCCAATCTGTCCGGCGAGTTGTCAAGCACTTACGAAGTGCAGGAATACGCTTTCGGTGAAGAAGTGCGCCAGGGGCTGGATACGGCTTTTAATGACAAAGTAACCAATATTGCCAAACTCCTGACCAGCGTCTATGACCTGTACAGCAATCAGAATCTGGGCGCAATTGTGCTGGCAACCGACGGGATTTACAACGCAGGCAGCAATCCGCTGTATCTGAATACCCGCCTCAATGCCCCCATTTACACGATTGCCCTGGGCGACACCACCGTAAAAAAAGACGTTGTGCTGAAGCGCGTCTTTCACAATAAAATTGCCTATCTCGGCGACAAATTCACCATTCAGGTGGACATAGCCGCACAGAATAGCGCGGGCGCCAGTTCCAGCCTCACGGTTTATAAAGTAAGCGGCAACGGCGGTACGCAACAATTGCAACGCTTGCCGGTCAACATCGATCGGAACGACTTTTTCACCACGCGCGAGATCATACTGGATGCCACCCAGAGCGGTGTGCAGCGCTACCGCATCGTGGCGGGTGCGGTGGAAGGGGAAGTTTCGACGGCAAACAATTCCAAAGATATTTTCATCGACGTACTCGATGCGCGGCAAAAAATTCTCATTCTCGCAAATGCCCCCCACCCCGACCTGGGAGCTTTGCGCCAAACCATCACGGCGAACAAAAACTACGAGGTAGAACTCAATTATATCAACGACATCAAGGTAAATGTGGCGGATTTTGATTTTGTCATTTTGCATCAATTGCCGAGCCGGAGCAACAGCGCCGCCGGTGTGCTGAACACGCTCAACCAGCAGCGCACGCCACGCCTGTTTATCGCCGGTATGCAGACCAATTTTTACACCCTGAATCAAGCGCAATCGGTCATCAATATTCAGTCAGACGGACGCAACACCAACGACGTGCAAGCTACGCCGGCTACAAATTTCAACAACTTTACCCTGAGTGAAAACCTGACCAATCAACTGCCAAACTTCCCGCCACTGGTAGCGCCTTTCGGCGAATTTTCCGCAGCGCCCGAAGCGACCACTTTGCTCCATCAGCGCATTGGCAAAGTTGACACGCAGTTCCCACTCCTGGTCTTTGGCGAAGAATCCGGCGCGAAGGTCGGCGTGCTCGCAGGCGAAGGCATCTGGAAGTGGCGCCTATTTGATTATTTGCAGCGTCAAAATCACGATATTTTCAATGAATTGATCGGTAAGTCGGTGCAATTCCTGAGCCTGAAAGAAGACAAACGCAAATTCCGCGTAACGCCGAGTAAAAATATTTTTGACGAAAATGAGCCGGTCTTTTTCGATGCGGAATTGTACAATGACAACTACGAACTCATCAACGATCCTGACCCCACCATCGTGGTCACCAATAGCGACGGCAACGAATTCGATTACACCTTCAATAAAACAGGGCGCGCTTATTCGCTGAATGCGGGCATATTTCCGGTGGGCAATTATTCGTACCGCGCGGCGGTGACCAATGCGGGCGAGCAACTCACGGCTTCCGGGCAATTCAGCGTGCAGCCGGTGCAACTGGAGCTATTCGAAACGACAGCAAACCACAACCTGCTGCGGCTGCTAAGCGAGCAATACGGCGGTGCGATGGTTTATCCAAATGACATTGCGCAGATCGCCACTCTGATGGAGGAAAAAGGCACGGTAAAGCCGGTTATTTATCAAACGGCGAAGACCCGCGCCGTCATCAACCTGAAATGGATTTTCTTCCTGCTCTTGTTTTTACTGACGCTGGAATGGTTCCTCCGGCGCTATTTCGGAGCGTATTGATGCCGGTTTCGGGAGGTGTTTCATTTGATGAAAAAGTGACGGAATATTCTTATATTTCCGGGAAAAAGCGGTGACTTATGCCAAATCGCACCCATCTTCTTCGATTGCTTTTTCTGATACTTGCATCAGGCTATTTTTTTACCGAATGCCAAAGTCCGCAACAAGCGACGGCGGTTCATTTCCAGCCGGAAGCTGTGCCTTACAAAACGCTCTCGGCGTATGGCTTTTTCACGGGCAAACCGGCAACGCTAACGCCAAATGAACGCGTGCTCCCCTATGATCTGATTACGCCGCTGTTTTCGGATTATGCCCACAAGGCTCGCTTCGTGTGGATGCCCGATAGCGTGCAGGCAAGTGTAAATGCTGATGGTACGATCGAATTCCCGAACCATACTGTGTTGATCAAAAACTTCTACTACCCGGCTGATTTTCAAAAGCCTACACAAAATATTGATATGGTGGAAACGCGATTGCTGATGAAAATCAACGGTGAGTGGCAGGCGTACACCTACGTCTGGGATGAGGCGCAGCAGGATGCAAAGTTGAATCTGATTGGCGATTTCCAACCGGTGCGTTGGACCGATGAAGCCGGGCTGCGGCACGAAATGGAGTACGTCGTTCCGAACAAAAATCAGTGCAAGAGTTGCCACAATTCAAACAATAAGATACTACCCATCGGACCCAAAGTCCAAAATCTGGATCGCTCTTTTGCTTACGCCGAAGGCGAACAAAATCAGTTGCAAAAATGGGCAAATACCGGTATTTTGAATAACACACAAAACTTTGATTATCAATTATTTGCACAATGGAATGCCCCCCAAAGCGGCTCGCTCGAAGCCCGCGCCCTGGCGTACCTCGACGTGAATTGCGGACATTGTCATCGCCCGGAGGGTCCGGCGCATACCTCGGGCTTGTACCTCACCGCCGATCAGACCAATCGCGCCCGGCTTGGCTTCTGCAAAACGCCGGTGGCAGCGGGTAAAGGTTCGGGTGGCAGAAAATTTGGCATCGTTCCGGGCCAACCAGATTCCTCGATTTTGTATTTTAGAATGATATCGGACGATCCCGGGGTGATGATGCCGGAGTTGGGGCGGGTCGTGCCGCACCGCGAAGGCATTGAACTGATTCGCGAGTGGATCGCCAGCCTCGAAGGTGATTGCGAGTAATTTTTATCATTCAACTTTGACAATGGATTTAAAAACCTTGAAATTGCAGATCATCAATCGGATCATTGAAACCAAAGACCCTGCCCTGTTGCAGACCATCGCGAAAGTGCTGGATTTGCAGCAAAAAGCAGGATTCCCGCCGGATGAACTGCCGCAACGCGACAATGCAGCACAGGATTTGCAGCGTTCAATTGACGAGGTATTTGGCAGCGAAAAATAAAGCAACATGAGCGATACCCCCACATTGCGGCTTTGGTCTTTCCAATCGATGGACGCCTGCGAACAGCTCAACAAACTGGGCGTGCTGAAGACCGTTTGGAGTCTTACTCCCGTGAACTGGCGCCCGACCTACGAGTGGATGGCCCGGGAAATGCTCTCGCGCGGCATCGATATGCAGGGCCACGCGCCGATCTGGGCCTGGCACTCCTGCGAAGGGCAGCAGCAATCGCCGCCAACACTGGGCATCGCTCG
>CAZFBU010000021.1:0-13803 GCA_964517175.1 uncultured Saprospiraceae bacterium | reverse complement strand
GATATTCGCCACCTGGAGATGAAACCCGACCGGTGGGATTACGACTGGTCGCAGGCGGTTTGAGGTATGAAGTTTCATCCATTGTAAAAATGTAGATTGAACAATTCGCTGCGTTAAAATTTCTATTGGAAGACTACGTTAAAAACACGGAAAAACTTATATTTCAGCAAAGAGTATCGATCATCGAATTAAAAAATATAACTATGAAAAAAACGCTTTTGTTATTGGGTCTCGCTACGGTCATGCTTAGTTCGTGCGTGAGCAAAAAACAATTTCTGGCCAAAGAGGCGGAAATGGATGAAATGAAATTGCGATATGAAGAACGCATCCGCACGATGGACGATCAGAACGGCACGCTACGCAATGAGGTTGCTACTTTAAAAGATCAGATGAATCAACTGAACAGCGACTTGTTAATCTGCAATACATCCCTGGCAAACCAGAAAACCCGCGCCGAAGCGTTGCAGGAAGAACTGACGTACCAAAAAAATACCAATGCCAACCTGCTCGATCGTATGGCAGACCTTTCCGTCATCAGTCAGGCGGGCGCTGAAAATATCAAAAAATCACTGGAAACGCTGAATAAGCAGAGTGAATATATCCGGGACCTGAATTCTTCCATCCAGCGCAAAGATTCGGTAAACCTGATTCTGGTACAAAACCTGAAGCGTTCGCTGAGCGATGTAAACGATGAAGATGTGACCGTCGAAGTCAAGAAAGGCGTCGTTTATATTTCGCTGTCGGACAAAATGCTGTTCCAGTCCGGAAAATATGAAATCACTTCCCGTGCCAACGAGGTGCTGGGCAAGATCGCCAAAGTCGTCAATGATCACAAAGAACTGGACATCCTTGTGGAAGGTCACACCGATAATGTACCGATCAAAACTAACTGTTTGCAGGACAATTGGGACCTGAGCGTGATGCGAGCCACTTCGGTGGTGCGGTCTTTGCAGGCGAAGCACGGTGTTGCACCGGAGCGCATGACTGCCGGCGGCCGCTCGGAGTTCATCCCGAAAACTCCAAATGCGAATGCCCAGGGCAAAGCGCTGAACCGCCGCACGGAAATCGTCATTTTACCGAAGCTGGATCAATTCTTCCAACTGTTGGAAGCACCCACTGCCGATGCCGGTAAGTAATCGCAACACCCCGGATTTTCGGGTGACGAAATGAACAGACCGGGACGTGATAATCTCCATCGGATGCCAATGCAGATGGTGATGAGCGCCGGTCTATTTTCGATTCTGTTTTATAATTCTTACTATGAACTCGAACGAATCCGGTACGGAGCAGATTCAATTTCTGCTCCTTTTTGATGAAGAACAGCAAACGTACGTGGAGGAGACCCTCTACCCACTCGTTGAGCCGCTGGTGCGGGAAAAGCGCGCATTCGACGCAGCAACGCCGGAAGAATGGACAGAAGCTACGTCGCTTTTGCTGTACTTATCGGATTCGCAGCTCAAGAGCCTGCTGCCCAAAATTGCCAGCACCGACGTCCGCATTGCTGTATTGCCGCATCCCCAGGCAGAAGAGGCTTGCGTTGGAATGGGGATTGACACCAATATCACCAAAGCGGTAAACCACCTGAAGGAAACGCCTGCCGTCATAGAAACCGATATTCTTTATTGCAACGATCATCCTATTTTGAATAAAATGATCGTGGGGCATACTTTTCAGCTTACCAGCGAAGATTCTAACCGGAAAGAAGGGTACTTTCGACAAAAACTGAACTACATCACTCGCTTTTTCCGTATCAAACCCTTTCGCGTTGATCTGGAGCTACCGAATGACCAGCATATCAAGACGGCTGTAACGGGTATTGTCGTCTCGGAGCATCGGAAAAGTTCGCTTTTATCTCGCCTCATTCTTGAGAATTCCTCCGTAAATGATGGGATGATGCACGGTTTTTTTATCATTCCCCGCAGCATCATGGAAATGTTTGATTTTGCCATCCGCTCCCTGTTTGGCAAAAAACGGCTGCCGTCGTTTGGCGCACACGTCAAAACGAACCATATCCGGCTGGTCTTTCCGGAGGGCGCACGGGACGTTTTGATTGACAACGAAAAGTTTTCCGAAGCGGAACTGGAACTACGCATTGAAAAAAAACAGATTCGCATTTTTCCGGGCGCTCATTTGGAATTGTCGGATACCTCCGGCGAGCCGAAAGAAATTTACAAAATTCACAAATTGCCTACGGGAGAAGCAGCACAGGAGCTTTCCCAAAGCACCCTGCCTTTCATTCGGCGGGCTTCTTCGGAGGAGTTCAAGGATTTGTTTCAAACCCTGCGGGATAACGCCCGGCTGAAAAACTCCTACCTGGTTCTGATGGTACTCTCCACGGTGCTGGCCACTTTCGGGCTATTCGCCGATTCCACGCCGGTGGTTATTGGCGCTATGATTCTGGCACCGCTCATTTCGCCGGTCATTTCGCTCAGCATGGGTACGCTGCGACAGGAAAAAAAGCTCATCCTGGATAGTATCATAACGACATTCGCCGGACTGGGCATCTCGGTGCTATTTGCGGTACTGATTACCTGGCTTACGCCAATATACACGCCTGGTTCGGAAATTTTGAACCGAACCCGCCCTCACCTGCTCGATTTAGGCATTGCCGTCGTTTCGGGTATCGCCGGCGCTTACGCGCACGCCCGCAAGGAGGTAGGGCAAACCCTCGCCGGAGTAGCGATCGCCGTTGCGCTCATTCCTCCGTTGGCGGTGGCGGCTATTGGCATTGGCTGGGCAAACTGGGATATTTTCAGCGGCGCTTTTTTGCTTCTGATTACCAACCTGGCGGGGATGGTACTGGCCGCTGCGCTGACTTTTGCGATTCTGGGGTTCGGACCATTTCGTTTTTTCAACAAAGGCATCGTCATTTCGCTCGTGGTTGTGTTGTTGCTTTGCGTGCCGCTGGTATTGAGTTTCAATCAAATGATATACGAACACCGCATACAGGGCGACCTGGAAGGATTGCAAACCGAAATGGCAACCCTCAAGGATATCAAGGTGGTAAAAATTTCTCCGCTGCGGATTTCACTGAAGCTGGTATCCGATCAGCCGGTCTATGGCAGCAAAATAGATGTGATAAAAGCCAATATTGAGGAGCGACTCGGGCGGGAGGTCGAACTAGAGGTCGTAACAGTCATTTCGCGCTGACGTCCTTCGTGCACTACAACGCGACAGACTAAGTAATGGGACATTGTTATTTGTCCCGTAGGAATGCCTTCGGCGTTAATTGGGGAAACTTTTATCTTTTTGATAATCAGTTTTTTATAAAAATTTATACTTAAAATAATTTTGTCCGGGTACTTAAGTAGTTGGACAAATTTATTTTTCTATTTGACAGGATTAACAAGATTGACAAGATACTGTAAATCTTCGATTTACAGTATCTAAAATCCTGAAAATCTCGTGAATCCTGTCTATTCATTGACAAATTAATTTTGTCCAGTTACCCACATTACGAAGCATCTAAAGTTCAACAATAAATATGGGCAAATGTGAATTTTACGTTAAACTTTAGTGCAGAATTGAAACCATCACTACCTTACAACGTCCTAAAGGAGGAATATAATCCATAAAGAAAGATCAGCACCATGAAGCGAATGACATTTACACGGATACTGGTTTTGACCTTCTTGTTTTTTATGTTGCAATATGTATCCTTTCGGACCCGGGGCGCAGACAACCCCAACCCGAGCGGGCGCTATTATGAAGAAATACAACACAGCCGCGCGCTGATGGCTGGTTTGCTCAACGAATACCCCGGCATATCGGTGGCGGTGAGCATCGGCGAAGACGTCATCTGGGAAGAAGCTTTCGGCTGGGCAGATGTGCAGCATAAAATCCCGGCAACCCCGGAACATCAATTCCGTTACTACAGCCTTTCCAAATCCATCGCCGGACTGGCCGCCGCTAAATTGGTGCAAGATGGACTGCTCAACCTCGATGCACCGGTGAATTATTACCTGCCGGACCTCCCGGAGCATTATTGCAATGTAAAAGTGCACCAACTCATCAGCCATACCGCAGGGGTACGGCATTACAAGAAAGACGAGTGGCGTCAGATCAGCCAGTATCAGTGTGATTCGGTGGCGCAGGCGCTTTCCGTTTTTATCGACGATCCGCTGGAATTTGAACCTGGCGTCGATTACACCTATACTTCTTATGGCTATGTGTTGCTCTGCCACGTACTGGAGCGCGCCAGCGGCGTTGCCTACGATGATTATATCCAGGAGCATTTTTTCGACCTGCTGGGGCTGGAAACTATCGGTTTGGATCAATCCGAAACTGCCCGGCGCAACCCATCCAGATTTTATCACAAATGGAACGGTAAGCGCGCACAGGAAGCAAAATCCGTCAATAACAGCTGCAAATTTGGCGGTGGGGGGTACATCGGCTCGGCGGGCGAACTCATGCAGCTACACCAGGCGCTGGTGACCGGGCGCATTCTCCAGCCCGAAATGACGGAGCGCTACTACCAGTCTTTTATGAAAGCCGACAGCACCGCTGCGGGCTATGCTTATGGCATCGGGCTTAACAAAACGAAGGACGGCATTCCCTTCAATGCGCACACCGGCTCGGCGCTGGGTGGTTACAATATCCTGGTAGTAGTTCCGGAGCAAAAACTGGTTATCGTCATGCTGGCCAATCGCTTCAGCGACCGCATGATTGAAGCCGCCGAGGAAATCCTGGATGCATTTCTGGGAAGGGTGTAATACCAAGTCGGAAGTCGGAAGTGGGAAGTTGAGCGGGGCGAAATCCCGTACCGCAGGTCGGGATGGGAAGTGGAGGAGATTTCGTAAATCTTTGTAACCGTTTATTGCAAAAAATTCGTACCCATTCGTAGCATCTGTGCTAATCCGTGCACCATCCTAGAATTCTATATCCAATTTCTTGATCCTGGCTCGAATCGCGCCCTGCGTGCGATCAAAATGCTGCGCCAGTTCTTTGACCGTATAGCCATCGAAAAACAACTGCGTCAGCTCGCGGTCGGCAGCGTCCGTCCAGGGTTGACCGGTAGCGCGCGCCTTACGAGGGCTGCTGTCTGATGCAAAGTCATTTCGATGACGATCAAAATCCGAAATCCGCAGCGCCGAAACAATGGACGCCCCATCGGTTCGTTCCTCCCGCTCCGGCTCGATGATCTTGATCCTGGATTCCGGGAGTAATGCTTTCGGGATGTGCAGCCGGTTTTTGGTGCGCGTCGCCGCCACGTAAAGTAGATTGACTTCCTCCGCCAGACGTTGTGTATTGAGCTTGCGCTCGAGGACGTCGCGCACGCGCTCGAGGATGTCACTTTCTTTGATAAAATCGTTTTCCAGCGTGACCTCGTCGTACTCCATGCCCTTACAGCGGTGCACCGTGGAGAAGATCATGTCGGCGTTGATGCGTTCCTCATCAGGCAGGTGGCGTTCCTTCACTTCCTTGATGAGCGCCGGGAGGTTGCGCCCGTATTTGCTGACGATTTCTAGCATAGTGCCCAGCTCTGCATCTTCCGTTTTTTCGATGTATTCCCGGAGTTCGTCGGTGTCGCGCATGTTTCGTAGCAAGTCATCGCGAATGTGCTCGTGCCTTTCCTGGTACAAATTCAACACATCGTAAAGCGATGCGCCCTCGTCGGCGTAGGTGTAGGAATTGATATTGCCTTCAAAATACAGCGATTCGATCTCGCGCCGCTCGACGAGCAAATCAATGGCTTTCACTAACAACGAAAGATTCGTCCGCGCCAGCGTAGCCCGGCTATCGGTAGCCGTAGCGTGTCCCGCGCCATTGATTTGAATGGGTTTGTAATCTGTAAAATGCCGCTTCCAGGCAAGGATTTTATTTGCCAATAGCGCAATTTCCGTATCGAAGCGAAAGCTCGTACTCAATTGGAAATCAGGGTAATTGACCTGCTCCAGCGAATTTACCGCGTAGCGCCAACCGTAAATCTGCTGGTGCGTATCGCCCACGATCACCTTCTCCGCCTTTTGTTTGGTAAACACGTCCAGCATGGTCGCCGAGGCGTCCTGCCCTTCGTCGAAGAGGATGTAATCGTAGTGGAGGCTGGGTTTTGCGAGTTGGAATTTTTTCAAATAAAAATCGTGGGTAATGTCGATCTGCCGGTTCTCCATTTTTGCCAGAAACACCCGCGTCAGATGCTCGATCGTATCGTAAAAATGCGTCACAAATGCCTCCGCCGCGCTATCGGTCATCGTGTCGAGGTAGTTCAATTCCTGCACCCGGCGGGCAGCGCTGTTGCAAAAATACTGGGCAAATTTGTTGACGTGATTAGCGATGATGTACGCGGCGTGCTTGTCGGGCATCTGTTGCAGATCGAGCAGTTCCGCGAGCTGGTAGGTTTTGTAACCCGGCGTGAGCTTGAAGTTATTGCCCCGCACCACATGATGAAATGCCAGCGAATGCGCGGTTTCCACCTGCACATTCCGCAAGCCTGCCGCCTGAAATCGCCGCTGCGCCTCCAGTTTCACCGACTTGTTGAATGCCAGATACAGCATGCGCTTGTTCCCCGGGCGTGCTTTGGCATACTCCAGGATCGTTGTCGTTTTTCCTGAACCGGCAACCGCGTTGATCTTGATGTCTCCCGTGCTGGCAATGATGTCCTTCTGCTCGTCGGTCAGCTGCATCGCTCTTCTTTTTGGATGTCAAATGGCAACACAAGTTACGGGTTTTGGGTTGCTTTCGCAAATGTAGCGGCGAGCTTAAGTCGCCGATTCGGCAGATGAAGTCTGCCGGTACAATTTTTCGAGTAAGGGTTGCAATTTTTCAATGATAACATGCTCCATAATGACAATTTTGTACCACTTCGGATGGTGGTGATTATCAGGCACCAAGCCAAATTCATCCGCGATTTTTGCGGATACAAACGCCGCCCGGATGGTCACAATATTCGACTGGGGATGCCGGTAAAACTGAATGCCATTTTCCTGCAACTGCTCACACAGCCAGTCGGCACGTTTCTGCAAAATAAAGGTTTTCTCGCGCCAGCCGTAGGGTCCGTAATTCATCAAGATCATCCAGATGGCGACGGCATTTGCGCCGGAGCGACTGCCAATGAGCGTGTAATCTTCGCCTTCCACATAGCTGGCATCCTTGGTATTGGCATACTCGATCCAGCCCTTGCGAATGATAAAAATGCCCGTGCCGTAGGGCGCCTGCGCCATTTTGTGCGCGTCGAGCGTGACGGAGGTGACCTTCGGATTGGAAAAATTGAGCTCGTTTTCCGGTTGCGCAAACGGGTAGTAAAAACCGCCGTAAGCCCCGTCCACGTGGATTTCGTAGGTGCAGCCGAGTTCTTCCAGCGCTTCGACATAAGCATTCACATCGTCCACCGAACCGAACATCGTAGTCATCATATTCGCCACGACGATGAAATATTTTTTACCAGATTGCTGCAATTTGGCAATTCTGGCGCGCAGCGCATCCGGCTGGAGGGTGCGGTCGTACTCGTTGATCGGCATTTTATGCAATTCTACCTGGAAAACATTCGCCGCCTTGCTCATGGAGTAGTGCGCATCCTCGGAGGTGATAATGCAAATCTCACTCCGTTTGGCATGGTGCTCCTGCATGAAATAATTGCGATAGACCCAGATCGCCTGCATATTCGCCTCGGTGCCGCCGGAAGCCACGTAGCCATCGCAGCTATTGGGCTTGGCTTTGAGAATGTCCACCGCACAAAGCTCGATCAGCTCGCGTTCGATCGCCTGCGTGCCTGCAAAAAAATGCTCGGATTCACCATTCGTATGGCAACCGATGTGGTTGGGATTATGTACCAGCGTGGACATGAAAGGCGCATCCCGCAAAAACGACGCATCCGCGTGAAAAACCTGGCTATCGAGATGCGAAGCCGGCACGCCGAGGATCATTTCATCAAAATAATCGACATTTTTATCCAATGCCTTGAAAATGTGCGCTTTGATTTGGGTGTTCGAGAGCTTTTTCCAGTATTTCATCGTATTCGTTTCCGTAAAATAATTCGTATAACAATCAATGGCAAAGTACGGAAGGAATAATGAGTTGTGCAAGAGATCGGGCGGAATAGATTTAAAGGTGCAGGTGGCGCGTCAGGAGACGCTATGATATTCGGTCCAAGTCAGAAGACTTGCACCAACTTTCACGAAAACGGCAACAACGTCACAAACTGCGGCGCGTCCCCCTCATTTGCCCAGAACCAGAGCGTTTTGACGGAAATATCGCGCAACTGCCCGTTGATCTCATAATAATCGCCGTTGGCATCCGAGCGCACGCGTGTGGTATTTTGCTGCAATAGCTTCCGCAAATCCGTTTCCAGCTCGCTCCAGTTGCCCCGTGTGTAGCCCGCTTTCGCCAGCAGTACAGCCTGATTGCCAGAGGCATTGGGTTGCAGCAGTTCGTCGTACAAGGTCGTCACCGCAATGATCGTGTTTTCGGGAAGTTTCATAGCATGGTTTTTGTTTGGAAATAACTGAGATGTACGAAATCTGTACATTTACCAATCTCCATTATACGAAATGTCCGTGATTTCTAACCTGAGCCAGGTGTAATCGCCATCCGCCAGTTTCCAGCTCACTTCCGACTGAACCGGCACTCGCCTGCCATTAAACTCGCCGGTTTTAATGGTTTCCACGTGCCAGCGTTCGAGGGTAGCACCTTCGGGGCGGTCGTAGTAGCGATCGGCTTCGAAGCTTTGCATGTCACCACTTTCAGCAAATGAAAAAACGCCGGAAGCAGTGATATCACCGTAGCGCATGGTCGCTCGCGCGGAAATGGAATCAATTTGTTCCCAGGTCAAATAATCGTTTAGCGCAGCGCTCGGAAACCAGCAAATCTCCGCCAGGTAGCGGATCAGCGTGCCCTGATCGGTTTCTGCGCCTCGCGCATCGGCGACCGGCACCAGCGACAGCACTTTGATGAGCATGTGTCCCTTGCCCTCGGTGTACAAATCCCGACCCGCAAAGGAAATGCCAGACATCATTTGCACGTCCGCTGTCCAGATGAAGCCGGGCGGATTGGTCGTGAAATACTGCTCCGCAGAAAAAGGCATCCAATTGCCATCGGGCGTGGTGCGCATTTCGCCAGTTTGCTGTAAATGAACGGTTTGTACTTTTTTTTTGCCGATCACATTGGAACGTTCGAGCCACTTTTGTACAATGGGCGGCAAGCCGGCGAGCAGGTCGCGCGTGATGGTTTCGGTTTCCATTTTAGCCTGCGAAAGCAACGCTTGTTTTTCTCGCTGCGCCATCGTTTGAAAATTCCAGTTAGCGATTGCCAAAACGATACCAGCAAGTGCAATAAGGTTGGCAATGGTGCCGAATTTTGCATCCTGCCAGACGCCGAAGATCAGCACTTGCGACAGCACGACTGCCGGTAGGGCGACCATCCACCAGGCATTATGTTGAAATAAAAACAGCGCAACTGCCGCAACGAAAAGCACCGCCGTGACGAGCCAAAGTATGCCCAATGGCTTGGAAATCGGCTGTGTTAGTTGCTGGATATCAGCGAGTTTAAAAGCTTTTACGAAGCCCATCAGGTGGATGAGTCCGTGTACCAACAAAATAAAGGCGAAAAGATAACGTAACATAAGCGCATTTTTTGTAGTAAATGGAAGGTATGGCAGCAAGGCTTGACATGCAATGATTTTTATCAAAAAGACGTCTAAAATCATCTAATAATTCTGGTCTCCAAATGATCGCGACAAATGCTTATCTTAGCGCGAAAAAACGAATATGATCGTAGTAACCGGCGCGGCAGGCTTCATCGGGAGCTGCATGGTGCAAAAACTAAATGACGAAGGCTATCTCAATCTGATCGTAGCGGATGAATTTAGCCATGATGATAAAAATCGTAACCTCCTGGGTAAGCGTTACATCGCAAAAATCTGGCGCGAGGACTTACCCTACTGGCTGGAACGCATGCACGGCAATATTGACGTGATCTTTCACCTGGGCGCGCGCACCGACACCACCGAAAAGGATACGGCTATTTTTGATGCGTTGAATTTGAATTATTCCAAAAAAATCTGGGAAATCTGCGCCAGGCATCAGATACCGCTCATTTACGCATCGAGTGCGGCGACGTACGGTTTGGGCGAGCACGGCTACGAGGATTCGCACGAAATTGTCAATAAATTAAAACCGCTCAATCCCTACGGCGTGTCCAAAAATGATTTCGATATCTGGGCGTTGCAGCAAACCGAAACGCCGCCGAATTGGTACGGGCTGAAGTTTTTCAACGTCTATGGTCCGAATGAATACCACAAGGGACGCATGGCGTCGGTGATCTTCCACACGGTACGGCAGATCAAGGCCACCGGCGAGATGAAGCTCTTTCGTTCGCATCGCGATGATTACAAAGACGGTGAGCAACAGCGCGATTTTATTTATGTGAAAGATGTGGTGGACATTTGCTACTGGCTCTGGCAGCAGCGCCCGGCGGATGGCTTGTATAACGTGGGCACGGGCAAGGCGCGCACTTTCCACGACCTGGCGACGAACACGTTCAAAGCTATGGGGCTGGAGCCGAAGCTCAAATTCATCGACACGCCGACGGATATTCGAGACACATATCAGTACTTCACCGAAGCGACGATGGACAAGCTTCGCACGGCAGGCTACGAGGCGCCTTTTTATTCTTTGGAGGATGGAATTGCAAATTATGTGAAAAATTATTTGGCAGAGGAAAAGATTTGGTGAGGCGGGTTACTGGTGGCTGGTATTTGGCGAAGGCCAAAGTGAATTGGTCTAATTTTATTGGGCGTTTTCTGTAAAATGCTCAATTTTAGGATAGAAATGTTTCACGTGCATTTGGGTAATGCGATAACACCAAAGTACTAAATCATGGAAGATCAATCGAATCAAGACCGGCGCTACTGTCCGAACTGCTATTACCCAATGGGGAAGGATACGGTCTTTTGTGGGCATTGCGGGCAGAAGTACACGACCGGCAAGATCAAGCTTGGTGAATTACTACGGGATTTTATTGAGTCGGTGCTGAATATTGATTCCAAGATTTTCCGGACGATCGGGGCGTTATTTAGTCCCGGCAAGCTGACCAATGAATACTTCAAAGGGCGGCACAAAGACTATATCGCACCGTTGCGGATTTTCTTTTTCATGGCGGTGGTGCATTTTGCGGTCATTGGCTTTACGCAAGTAGATATTTTAAAACTCAATATTTTTGGCGATGGAGGTCAAGACCCCCGAAAAATGGCATATCACGACGTGTTTTTGGATGAATTGGATACGGCAAAGCAAGTAACGCTTCGGGAATTCAACAACAGTGCGGCTGCCCGGGAAGTGCTGGACTCACTCTATGGCAATATTAAAGATACACGTGGCGATAGTATCGAGACTGGCTATTTGTCTTACGCTGGAGGCTTGAAGTTTGATGCCAAACAGGTCAAAATAGCCGAAAAAGATATGGTCGATATGCCGATGGATACGCTCTTTCAGGCTTATGGTGTCGATAATTTGATTGGGCAGTGGCAGGTGCGGCAATTTGTAAAATTATTGCTGGAAGGCAACAGCTTTTTCAATAAGTTGATCCTGGGAAATATGATCTGGATGGTCATTCTGATGATGCCGGCATTGGCGTTTATTCTCAAACTATTATACATTCGCCGTAAGCGTTATTTTGTGGAGCACCTGGTATTTTCCTTCCATTACCATACTTTTGCTTTTTTTATCGTAAGCGTTGGTTTTTTGGTACAATCTTTTTTCCCGGGAGATGAAGTTGGCTGGGTGGTAGTTGTCGCCTATGCGGCACTTCTTCCCTATCTCTTTATTGCCATGCGGCGCGTTTACAAACAAGGCAAATTCAAAACTTTTTTGAAGTTCACCTTTCTGAATTTTTCCTACCTTGTCATTTTTCTTGTATTTTTCGTGATTACCGCACTCGTTAGTGCCTTGACTTTTTAAGATAGAATCATGCCGTACGAACAATACGAAACCGTGATTGGTCTGGAAATCCATGTACAATTGGCTACCCGAAGCAAAGCTTTTTGTAGTGATGACGCCAGTTTTGGCGGGGAGCCGAATACGCACGTGAGCGCCATTTCACTGGGGCATCCCGGCACGCTGCCGCGCCTGAACAAGAAACAGGTAGAATTCGCGGTGCGCCTGGGGCTGGCGCTGGGCAGCGAGATCAATCTGGTGAATACCTTTGATCGAAAGAATTACTTCTACGCCGATTTGCCGAAAGGCTACCAGATTACGCAAGACAAACAGCCCGTCTGCATTGGCGGCAAGCTGAAGGTGACGACCGAAGCCGGAGCGAAGGAAGTTCGCATTCACCACATTCACATGGAGGAAGATGCCGGAAAATCCATGCACGAAGGCGATCCGCGCGATTCGCTCATCGACCTGAATCGCGCCGGCGTTCCGTTGCTGGAAATTGTAACTGAACCCGACCTGCGCTCGGCGGATGAAGTTGATGCTTTAATGACAACCATGCGCCGGTTAGTTCGCTACCTGGACGTTTCAGATGGTAATATGGAAGAAGGCTCGATGCGATGCGATTGCAACATTTCGGTGCGGAAAAAAGGCGACCCGAATTTCGGAAAACGCTGCGAGGTGAAAAACCTCAACTCTATGCGCTTTGCGCGCCGCGCCATCGAATACGAAGTAAAAC
This sequence comes from uncultured Saprospiraceae bacterium, assembly GCA_964517175.1. Lineage (GTDB taxonomy): Bacteria > Bacteroidota > Bacteroidia > Chitinophagales > Saprospiraceae > JADJNW01. The sequence goes on along the minus strand of CAZFBU010000021.1, from coordinate 1,200 downwards.
GCCAGATTGATCTGATTGAAGCAGGCGGGCAGGTAGAGCAGCAAACCCTGAATTTTGATCCGGAAACCGGCGTAACGTCTCCGCTCCGTAGCAAGGAAGACGCCCACGATTATCGTTACTTTCCCGAGCCGGATTTGCCACCGGTGGTCCTGGCACCGGACTATATCGAAAAAGTAAAGCAAAAACTCGCGCCCCTGCCGTGGAAGCTTTACGAGCGTTTTGTAACAGAATTTGAGCTTTCGGATTACGATGCGAATCTGTTGACCGAAGAAAAAGCGACGGCGCTTTTTTTCCTGGATTTGTGCGCGCACACTGAAAATTACAAAGCGGCGGCGAATTTGATTATCAATAAAATATTGCCAACTTGTAGTGAATTGAATATCTCAATCGAAAAATTTCCGGTTTCGCATGAGCAATTGGCAGATTTTATTCAATTGATTGACGACGGGAAAGTAAGCAATTCCAATGCGTACCAGCGCATTTTTCCGCAACTCATCGAGCAGCCGGAGCATTCTCCTTTAGAGATTGCAAAAGCATTGAACTTGATTCAAACCGCCGATGCCGACTTCCTGGAAACGCTCATCGACGAAGTGCTGGCCGCGAATCCGGAAAAAGTGGAAAAATTCCGCAAGGGAAAGAAAGGCTTGCTGGGCTTCTTCGTCGGCGAAGTGATGCGCCGTTCAAAGGGCAAGGCGGAACCCAAAGCAACGAATACGTTGTTGAACAAAAAGTTGAATGTGTGAGATGTGGAGCCTCTTATACCAATTCGGAAGTGAGAAGTCGGAATTCGGAAATCATAAGTATTTGTAAATCAAAACTTAAAATACTTTTTAATACGTCGTTATCAATTGAAATTGGTCTTAAATCTCTGAATTTGCACCATTTTATCTATTTTTGTTGTGGAAGAAGGGCAGTTGGGTGCGCTTCCTTACCGTAAAAATTTAGCGATTCTGCTTTTTTAAAAACTCAAAAATCGCGAAAATTGTCAACGATCAAAAAATTCATCAACGATTGGCGGCTAGTCCTGGTGCTCTGCCTCACGCTGGGACTGGCACCGTACGTGCCGGAACCGCACATCTGGGGAAAGATCAAGTGGATCATCGGCGGCGCGCGAGGTATGGGGCTGATTGACTGGTTGGATTTTGTTTTTCACGGTTTGCCGTGGTTTTTAGCGGTACGCCTCCTGAATAAGTGGTTTAC
>CAZFBU010000020.1:26082-38709 GCA_964517175.1 uncultured Saprospiraceae bacterium | reverse complement strand
TCATTCCAACTAAGTATTCGGCTTCACTGGTTTAAGATTGGGGGGAAGTATATAATAATCACTAATCCAATAAGTGGTAAACATTATTTTATTGAGGTAAAATCATTATCGCCTTCAAATTGGGATAAGAACATAAGAATTTCAATTAGTCAAGCACGAAAGGCGATTCAATGCATTTCAACAAAAAATTACTCATTGGTAATTCTTATCAGACCGAGTAGTTGGTCTGATGCTAATGTAGATTATATCAAAAGCAATTTGAAAAGCATAATCAATGTTGGAGCTATTTTAACGGATATAGTTTTAAGGGATAATCAATTTGAGACATTTATTGAAGCCCAGAACGGCATTTCACTTGAATTTGAAGATATTAGACGAAAGATTAAATTAGCGGAAGATTATTGGAAAGAAAGAGGGAGATCTTTCGCAGATTTAATTCAAGAAATAAAAGAAAGTCTAAAATGAGAAGGGAAAACGATAGGGAACGTCGCTTCTTGCCCACGTCAACGCCAGATTGCATCCAGTGTCACGTTGGTAACCTTAGCTTTCCTTCGGCGGCTCTTTCCTAAAAATACCCAGCAGTAGCATACCAAGCAATGCGCCGTAAAGGGTGCTGTTAAGCGGGCGCGAGGTGATCGTGCACGTACCCGACAGGCAGCCGACGTAGTACCAGTATGCCCAGCCGCCCACGGCACCCAGCAGTATGCCCAGCAGTTCCAGTCGGTATTTCAGCATCAGTTGTAACATGGTGTATTGCAAGTTGATGAAGTGCAAAAATACAAGACGGCAACGAGCTACACTGTGACGGATGTCACTTTGGGCGCTATATTTTGCGGCGATACCAACTCCAGAGAAGGCGACGCTCCCCGAGCTACGCCACCATCTCCCGAAACAATTGCTCCAGCGTTGCATCCAAATCCGCGGAGAAGCCCGGGTGCGGGCGGGAGGTTTGAATGGCGGCGCTTCTGACTGCGGTGAGCCAACGGAACCTTTCGGCAGTGTCGAGCGCGGCGATGGGGCCGCCATTCCTGGTGCCGGCGCAAACTTTCACAAATGCTTCCAGGTGCTCGTGCAGCAAGTCGAAATCGGTATCGGGTGCGAGGGTCTGTATCTTCTCCTGGTCGATCTGATAGCGAACCTTGAGGTAGCGTTGGCGCTTGGAAAATATAATCACCCCGACGTTGATGAACTCTTCGCGCGCCACGTCCGGCACATACCGGATTACAGCGTAATCATATAATTGTTGCTCTTGCATCTTGCGCGGCTTTTACGAACATTTCAGAATGGGAAACGCGTTCGGTCAGAAATTTCAGGTAACCGGCTTTGATGCCCTGGGGGGTGTCGTCCACGTCTGGCCATTGCAGCCAATCCTCGGGAATAGTTTGCACGATCTCCTGGATTTTGTCGGGTGTCAGCAGGGCTTTCAGTTCGGCGTCCGCTTGTTCCAATCGCGTCGCCTGCGACAGCAGCACGTGGTCTTTGATCTGCGGGAAAGGGCTGTGTACGTTGCGTTCCCGGTTTGCCCAGTTGTGATGGAAATAGAGCGCCGCGCCGTGGTCGATGAGCCATAACTCGCGGTTCCAGAGGAGCATGTTGGTGTTGCGCGCGGTGCGATCGACGTTCATCAGCAAGCCATCCAGCCACACAATACGCGAAGCCGTATCCGCATCAACGGTGTGCACAACGGGATCGTACGTAAATGCGCCTTTTAGAAAATGCAGCCCGAGGTTCAAGCCGCGACTGGCACGCAGCAAATCCTGAATTTCTTCGTCGCCCTCGGTGCGCCCGAAGGCTTCATCGAGCTGGACAAAGACGATCTCCGGCACGCGCAAGCCCAGCAATCGTGCAATCTCGCCACCGATGAGTTCGGCAACGAGCGCTTTGGCGCCTTGCCCCGCTCCGCGAAATTTCAGTACGTACTTGAATTCGTCATCCGCTTCCGCCAGCGCTGGCAGGGAGCCGCCTTCCCGCAGGGGCGAAATGTAGCGGATCACATTTACCGTTCGGATATTCATGTAGATGGCTTTGTTCTTGCTCAAAGGTACAGAAGTATGAGGATTTGGGAATGGTTAATACCAATTTCAATTGATACGACGTGTTAGAGAGTGTTTTAAGTTTTGATTTACAAACACTTATTATTTCCGATCCCGACCTACAGTACGGGATTTCGCTGCGCTCAACTTCTCACTTCCGAATTGGTATAATTGTTTGGTTGCCAGGGCCAATCGGTTGCTCTTTTGTTCAGATTCTGCAAATTTCAAAGATTTTCGAAATCGCCGCCACCGATTTTCCCCAATACCGGCGCGTTTCCGGGGTACTCTAGGGCTTCGCAGCCGAAGCCTTCGGGTTGCACACCCGCCATTGCAAGTGGCCCTCGCTCAGGGTGCCCGTGAATGAAACTGTTATTGGTTCATTTGGCAGAATATCAAAATAATTATTATCAAAGCGCACATCGTCGCCTGCGGTGAGGTGAATGTTTTTGACCAGCGTATTCGCGCTAAGCGTAATGGTTTTGGCCGCTTCATTCACTTCAGTTTGCAAATCAGGGCTCCGAAGTTCCAGATTTTTTACTTCGGTGAAGTAATGCAGTACCTCGCCAATCACTTCCTCGCCACGCAACAGGCGTACCCGCAGCACGGCATTTTCCCTGCTTGCATTTTTCAACATATCCTGAATTGGAATGACCGCGTAAATATCGGATTGGTTAGCTTTAATGGTCACTCCATGGTTCAGGTTGTACAACAATTTCCCATCTAAAGCCATGGTTTTTACCGTCATTTGCAGTGGCATATCTTCCAGATTGTCATTTACTACCTGCACGTGCAGCATACCGTTCGCTTCCCACGGCGCAATCAGCACATCCGCCATGACTTCACGGAGCGCGTAATGCAGCGCTTTCCAGCGACCGTAATAATCCACGCTCGACCACGAAACCGCGGGCCAGCAGTCGTCCAACTGCCAATACACCGATCCCATGCAGTAGGGCATTGCCTTGCGATGCTCGCGGATGGCAGTGGTGATACCTTGCATTTGCACAAGCTGACTTTTATATACAAAATCCTGAAAATCAGTAGCAGATGGATAGTATTTATTGACAAACTTGTCGATGCGACCGTTGCCGATGTAGCTTTTCTGGTGGTTTTTCATTACTTCGCTTTTCAAGTCCCGATCCTCAGGTTTGGAAAATGCATCAATCGTCGCCATTTCCGGAAAGGACTGGAAGCCGTATTCGTTCATGTAGCGCCCGACGTTCTCGGCATAGCCATCGAAAAAATCATTGCCGTTCCAGGGTTTCCAGTAGTGCATGGAGCCGTTGTCGAGGTTGCCGGATTTGCCGGTAGCGCTTAGGGGTGAGGTGTGCACGTAGGGGCGTCGGGGATCGTGCGCGGCGGCGACTTCGGGCAATAATTCCTGAAAAAGCAGGCGGTAGGATTCCTTCATTTCGGTGGCGATCTTGCCGATCAGGCCGAAGCGCACCTGCCAACCCCAATTGTGCCAGGCGTTGTCCACTTCGTTGTTGCCGCACCAGATGGCAATGCTGGGGTGATTGCGCAAACGTCGAACGTTTTCGATAGCTTCCTGCCGCACGTTTTCGTAGAATGCCGTATCCACGCCAGGGTACATCGAACAGGCAAACATAAAATCCTGATATACCAGCAAGCCCATTTCGTCGCATTTATCATAAAAATAATCTTCCTCGTAAATGCCGCCACCCCATACGCGAATCATGTTCATATTCACGGCTTTGGCGTCATTTAGAATACGATCAAATGTGGCTTTGGTGCGCCGGGGCAGCATGGTTTCGGAGGGGATGTAATTTGCGCCCTTCATAAAAACCGGCACGCCGTTGAGTTTGAAATAAAAAGTTTCGCCGTATTTATCTGGTTCGCGAACCAATTCAATGGTGCGAATGCCAAAACGTTGTCTTTTGCTAGCTAAAACCTGATCGCCTCGTTTGATCTCAAAAATGAATTCGTACAGATGCGGCTCGCCCAGATTGTGTGTCCACCAAAGTTTGGGATTTTGAATTTCAAAAGGCAAGCGCGCCTCTCCCCTAGCCGTCGCGATGAAGTCCATCGAATTCAAAACCGTATCCATCTTTGCATCGCGAATGACGAAGGTATATTGCTCATTTTCTTCCGCCCGATAGCGCATCGCACCACGCAAACGCGCCCGTTCATCGCTCACGCTATCCTGATAAATTTGCACTTCATCGAGAATGGCATCCGACCATTCCAGGAGATAAACCGGTCGCCAAATGCCACAAGTGACAATGCGCAGCCCCCAGTCCCAGCCAAAGTGGTAAGGCGCTTTGCGGGTATAAACGCTGACTTTTTCGTTGCCACCGGCATCGTTTTCGGCGGTTTTGTGGTAGGGTGTACCCCGCAAATCCTCCTGATGCACCAGCAGCGGCGATTTGAAATGAACGATCAAATGGTTCTCTTCCATGCGCAGCAACCGCGCCACATCCACCCGCCATTGGCGGTACATGTTGTTGGTTTCGAGAAGTTTCTCGCCGTTGAAGGTGACTTCGGCGTATGTATCCAAGCCATCGAAAACGAGTTCGTAATTTTTGGCAGAGTCAAACGTCGCCAGGTCAAATTTCAATTCATAGACCCATTCCTCCCGCTCTACCCACTGGATGCTATCTTCATTTGTACCGTAAAAAGGATCGGGGATCAAGCCGTGCCGCAGCAAATCGAGCTGTACCACGCCCGGCACCTCGGCAGCGTGAAATTGCATTACGCCTGCCTGGCGGAATTGCCAGTTCTGATGTAAAAAGAGTGAATCCACAGCGTAGGATTTTAGGGAGAAACAAATTAGTATAATAATTATTGAGCGCATGAAGTGTATTTCAATTCAAATAAGTAAGTGGACAATTTTATTTGTTAATAAATAGACAGAATGTATGCTTTTGAAAAATAGTGATTACAATGTATTGAAAATCATTATTTTAAATAATTTTTCTTCTTGCAGCATACATTGTAAGATACTACCATTTATTATTTACTCACTATCGAGAATATTTACATTTTCCGTTCTAACCCTGGGCATATAACCCCGCACGCCATAAAATACCAAATATCCGTAAGCCAGCAAAGGTACCATGTAAGAAAGTTTTACGCCAATGCCGTCCGCTACAATGCCCTGAATGAGCGGCAGCACCGCACCACCGACGATCATCATCACCAGTAACGAAGAGCCGTAGCTGGTATATTGCTTCAGCCGGGCGATTGCCAGGGTGAAAATATTCGACCACATGATGGAATTGAACAAGCCAATGCCCAGCACCGACCAAAGCGCGATATTGCCGCCGGTTGTCATGGTAATGATTAGCAATACAATACAGCAAAGTGCAAAGAACGCCAGTAGCGCCGGCGGCGTTTTCTTGCCCAGCCGGAAGGCGAAGTAATTGATAATCAGCATGGCGCTGAAACCTTTGGCGAGGTTGAAATTTAAACCTTGCGTGTAAACAACTGCCCAGACAATGGCAATCGCCAGCAGCGGAAATGCCGCCATGTAGAGCGTTTTGCGGTTGGTGGGAATTTTATCATCCAATGCGACCGAGCCGATAAAACGACCGACCATCGCGCCGCCCCAATAGAAGGCAACGTAGCTTCCGGCACTTTTCGTGTCGAGCAGGATCGTCGGATCGGTGATGAAATAATTCACCAGAAAGCTGCCCACCGCGATTTCCGCACCGACGTAGCAAAAAATGGCAGCCGCGCCCAGCACCAGATGCGGATAGTCGATCAGGCTGAAGCCTTTCGTTCGGGGATGCTCGTATTCAATAGAAGGTAGTTCCAAAAAATTGAAAATCACCGCAATGGCGATCAGGGTAATTGCCAGGAAAATGTAGGGCATTTGCACCGTTTCCACGTCCATGATTTCCACATTTTGCAGGATGAGCCAGGCACCAAACAAAGGCGCGATGGTATGCCCCAGTGAGTTGAAGCCCTGCGAGAGGTTCAGGCGGCTCGCAGCGGTTTCTTCGGATCCGAGCACGGCAACGTAAGGATTCGCAGCTACCTGCAGGATGGTAATGCCCGAGGCCAGCACAAACAGCCCCAGCAAAAATACCCCGTAAATCTTCACGATGGAAGCCGGATAGAAGATAAAGCATCCCAGCCCCATGAGCGCCAAGCCGAGCACAATGCCGCGCTTGTACCCTACTTTTCGGATGATAATACCAGCCGGAATGCTCATTACAAAATACGCGCCGAAGAAGAAAAACTGTACCAATTGCGCCTGCCAGTATTGCAAATTGAAAGCGGATTTCAAATGCGGCACCAAAATGTCATTCAGCGAAGTGAGCAAGCCCCACAGGAAGAACAGTACCGTGAGGATAATGAACGAAAAGCGGGTATTTGTCGCCATGCGATTTCAGGTTTAATCGGAGAAAGATAGGCTTTTTTTCCAATCACAATAGAGAGAACACTGAATTTACGGATGCGACTGATTTTCACAGATCATTGAAAAATGTCTTCTCCTCTTCAAATTCTAATCATCCGCTGCGCTTCATCCCTTACCTTCAATTCATCTGGCAGGGAACGCAAAATTTCATTTTTGACGACCTCCACCATGCGCTGGCGCGGGAAAGAGTCGAGCGTGACCAAGCTCACCTGCCGCACGGGCACGGGCGCTGAAAAGTTTCTCAGGCGCTGGCGATTTGCCTTTGGCATTTTGAGCACGACGAGTTCGGGTACAATTGTCACGCCGCCGTAATTATCCACGAGATTCATGACCGTTTCGAAGCTACCAGCGGCGATCTTAAAGCGCCCCTGGGTTTGGTAGTCGCGGCGAATCTCGCACAAGTTGAGCACCTGTGTTCGGAAACAATGCCCTTCGTCCAGTATCCACAAGCGATCCACTTCCAGGTCGTGGGGCAGAATGTATTCTTTATCGTACATGCGTTCACTGTCAGCGACATATGCAAAGAAACGCTCGGCGAAAAGTGGAATTTCCCGAATCGATTCTTCCTGCAGCGGCGTCACCAGAATACCCATGTCTATTTGCTCCTCTGCGAGACTTTGAACGATACGCTCGGTGGTCATTTCCTCGATCTTTAATTCGAGGTCGGGGTGTCGGTCCAGCAGTGGTTTTACGAAATAAGGCAGCAAATAGGGTGCGAGGGTAGGAATAATGCCGATGCTGAGTTGCCCGGTCGTTTGTTCGTTGACTTCCGCCACGATTTCGCGCAAACGCTGGGTCTCATTCATAATTTTACGAGCCTGTTGGATAATGAGCGCGCCCGCCTTAGTCGGCTGCACCGGTTGGCGTTTTCGATCGAAGATTTTAACCTCCAGCTCTTCTTCCAGTTTTTGAATCATCATGCTCAGCGTGGGTTGCGTCACGAAGCACGCCTCCGCCGCTCGCGCAAAGTGCCGGTAATTGTCGATCGCGATAATATATTCCAATTGCTGCAAATTCATACTACGCCGTATTCTCTCATTCAATTTTTTAACCTGGAACGCCTGCTAATACCAGCGCTGCGAAAGATATAAACAAAATCTATCAAAAGATAGAAATTATCAGTTTGATTGATACAAAAAAACGTTACATCTTTATTTGGTGATATCCGCTTGGATAGCACAACAAATAAACACAAAGCGAAGCCGGAGCTATTGAGCCTCCGGCTTTTTCGATTTATCCTGTCTTACTCTATTTCGCTTTATGCGCTTCCAATTCAATTTCGATCATCAATTCCGGCAAAGCCAATTCTTTCACACCGAGCCAGGAACCGGTCGGGAATTGTTTGGTGTAAATTTCACTCCGATAGGCGGCGTGTTCCAAAAACAAAGCCATATCCGTTGTAAAAATATTTTCCACCACCACATCATCAAACGTGCAACCGTAATGTTGCAACACTTTTTCCAGATCGGCGTAGCAATTTTTCATCTGCTGTTCAAAATCATCAACTGCGGTCGGATTGCCTGCATCGTCCATACTTACCGCCCCGGAAATCTTGATACTATTTCCAATTTTCACCGCGTGCGAGTATCCATACGCTTTTTCCACTTCCGGGCGAAGTAGGAAATATTCAGGCACTTCGGTTGTCATCTTGGTTTCCGCTTCTTCTGAGGCTTGTTCACAGCTTGGCATGGTAAAAGTGACCACTAGAAGAAGGGATAACAAAATTCGTTGATCAGAAAAGCTTGATGGTGTTTTCATAACTTTCATAGTTTTTATTAATTTTTAATCATATCTCTTGCCTTGTCTGTCCGCTCTCTGACAGCTTCCATGCCTGGCGCAACGGAGTTTTCCAGCAACTGATCCGCATCAAGATGTTGGCTTTGTGGCACTGTTCACCAAATCCCAGAATTCTTCCCGGTTATTGGTGCGGGGAAACTCTGATGTTGGAATTTCTACGTTTAAAAACTTGCACAAAGGTTCCCATCCTTCCTTTACCTGATACACCAGTAGTTGCTCGGGTGGGATTAAGTCCCGGACTGCTTTATTATGTGCTTCATATCTTTCCGCCAGGCCATCGAAATCAAGACCCATTGGAAAACCTGATCTTTCAATCACCTTCACCACCATGTTGAGCCATTCCTGAATTGGAGCTGGTGCGTTTTCCCGGTCGCTAAGCAGTTTGTAGATAGTTGAACCAAAGCTTTCTGCCCAAGACTCTTTACTGCGGTGTGTTAGAATAAACTTAGCATTCGGATAATTTTCATACAGCTCTTTGTAAAAGGCAGCCGTAGGCCAATCAACGGCGCTTTGCATACCTTTATACACCGCTTCAAAGTCGGTAGGGTTCTTTAATAATTCATTCCATAGAGGCAGTTGAACTGGCATGTTTTGAGCTACACGTTCCATGTGATGGCAAGGTCCAAGCTGTAGTTCTTCCAGTGCTGTTTTCAACGAATAGGTTCCAGTTCTGCCAAGGCCAAATCCAATGACTTTCAATTCCATAGTGATAATTTTTGTTTATTAACCGCCTCCGCCTACTCTAATCGGTTTTCGGCTTCCCCGCTTGTTTTTCTATCCTGCGTAGCTGGCCAAGGTTTCCTGCAACGGCCGGAAGTTGATGCCGAGTTCGGCTTTAGCCAGGTCATTTTGGTAAACTATTGCAGGCTGCCCTACTGCCGGTTGCTTATTGAGCATGAGCGAAATATCCGATACCCGATAGCTTTCGCTCGACAGGAGGTAATTTTTACCGTGCAGGTTTGGAAGTACGGCCGCCTTGTAAACCGCTGCTGCCACATCTTCCACATCCACGTTCGCCCAGTACACATCCTGATCGTAAAGCATTTGGATAAATGGATTCGGGGCAATTTTATTTTTTAATAAAAATTGCAGGCCCATCGAAGTGGAATCTTCCCGCTGAGACATCGCCATGCCCATGACACCCACCGGCGAAACGGTGGTGATTTCAAAACCTGGATCAGGATGATCGGCGATGAACTGCTCGACGACCCGATGGGCAAGGAATTTCGCTTGCGCATACGGGATATTTTCTTCGCTGAAGTAAAAGGAATCTGCTTCTGTAATCAAATCGCCTTCGGCTTTGCCAGCTGGCAATAGGGGGAAGTTGGTATTCATGGCTGCTACTGAAGCGACGAACACCACCTTTTTCACGCTTGGCGTTTCGCTGACCACCCGTAGGAAGTTCTCCGTGCCTTTGATGGTCGGGTCGAATAAGTCCCGTTGCACATCTTCCACTTCCAATTGAAATGGCGTGCCGCCGTGTACGAGGATGTCGCAGCCTGCGGCAAAGGTTTTCAACTGGTCGAGATTCTGCACGTCGAGCGGCGCAAGTTCCATGTTTTTCGCATGGGGCAACCCAGACAAGTGCGCATATTTTGCGGTGTTGGAAATATCCGTGGCCGATACTTTAACCTGATAGCCGTTTTCCAAAAATTGTTTTGTGACGTAGCTGCCGATGAAGCCGGCGCCGCCAATAATGCCTACTGTTTTCATTATAAAACTATTTAACTGATGAAATCAATTTGCAGTCGCAGCATCTGCTGCGACTGTGAAAAGCGCTCCGATACATGCTTACTGCACCATCACCTTCCGCGCAAAGACGCGCTCCTCCAACCGCACCTGCAGCACGTACACGCCCCTGGGCAATGCGCTCAAATCCAAATCGGTGTTTTGCACTGCACCTGCCAACTGCGACGCGAGCACCGTTTTGCCTGTGATGTCAGTTAGTTTATAATTTTCTATTTGGTAATTATTCGCCAATTCGACCCGCAACAAGCCGGTCGTAGGATTGGGGAATACAGAGAGTAGCGCCGCATCGCCTACGACTTCCTTCGTGCTGGTTGTTTCTCCAAAAAAGACCGACGTAAACACGCTGGACTGGATGCTTTCCTCACAATCAGCGTAGAGGTACATTTCCAGATTGGGATAAGCCAGCGGGCTGGTAGTAGATTGTCTTTTGACTTCGACGACGAGGTCTTCTACACAGGTATTTGGATTGATAGAGAAAAACTGCCCGCGGTCGTTGCCATTGAGCGGAACCCCCGCAGCCGTCACAATCGCGCCGTTGAGATTGGAGCCTGCGTTGAGCTTTAGCAGATAATCGCGCTTTTCATTCGAGTCATTGCACAAGTCCAGCTTGAACGTAGCCGACGCGCCTTCGGCAATGCCTTCCAGAACAATCAACTCCTCGGTTTGTCCGTCGTGCTTGAGTTTGGGCTGGTCGCGCTGGTAACCCTCTTCATACGGGCAACTGGTTCTGGAGCCTGAATCCAGTATAAATACCGGCGTGCCATACATGGGGTCCGCTACCACTTTATCCATCACAAAAAGGTCGCCGCCATCATCATCGGCAAGGGTATAGCTGATGGTCGTGGAAGAGCCCTGAGAAGCGGACGTAGATTCACCGAAGGTCTTTTTAGTCTTAAAATTGTAGCCCGCCGAAAACCCTGAACCGCCCACATTTACCACACCTTCAAAACCTGCATTGCCTTCCAGAAAGTGCTGCACCGTGAGCGACCTCGTACTCGTACGCCCCAGTGTGGTAGAATACTCCTTGCTCGTACCACCGCTAAACCGACCTTCCGTCACATTGGGCAGGGGGGCATTATCCGGGTTATTGATATTGGCTTCATTGAGCGCCAGCACCTCATTCCAAAGGTCAATTTGGTATTTCGCAGCAGCGCTTTTATCAATGCCTACGATATTGGAATCCGCGACGACTTGTTCCAGTCGGGTAATGTCGGCTAATATGCCATCTTTGGTGAGCGAAAAAGGCTTGGTTTCCCGGGTGACATAGATCAAACTGGTATCCATGCGATAGGAACAACCATCGGCAACTACATTTGGAAAAACGCCGTAATCCATCGTTCTGCTGTACCCCACAAAAATATCCGAGCCAATTGCCCCATCTGCCAGGTCCTGAGTGGAAAATGTATTCGTTACCTCCAGACAGGTTTCCGTAGAATTGCCGCTCATTTGCATACTTCCCAGGCTCGCACTGCCGGTAAATTTGGCATAAATCTCATAGTCCACCGTTACAAAAAGACCAAACGAACCTTTTACACCCAGTTTTACGGAGGCGTTGACGGTATTTGCTTGTTCGTCCACAACGGTTTCTTCAATGCTTCTGCACGAAGTGGTCGTCGTAGTAATGGAACTCGCGCTCAAATCTCCCGGCGGACGATGCAGCACCAGATAAGGAATGGCAGGTTCTTCCATCGTTCCCAATAGCGGCAGCGATGGATCCAATACACCTTCCACTAAAAATGGGATCACAAATTCCTCGTAGCGGGTATGCTGATCAAAGACGGTATAACTATAAATGGGAACAGTCAAAATGACATAGCCGGTCGTTGATCCCCGTCTGAAGTTAACCTCCACTGCGCAGCGATAATGTCTATAATAGGCATTCTCTTCTATTAATGTTTTACTGGCAATTTTCGTTTCATCATAATGGCTTGCCCCGCCAATCGTACCGATACGCGCTTCCACATCATTGTTGATGAAGTTATTTTGAGTGGTTGGCGCATTAGGCTGGTCGGGGAACCTTCCTACATAAATGTCAACCGTGAGGGTCGTCGGCTTACCCGCCGTCGCCTTGAAACGATTCTGGAAAGGTGTATTTTTTGCCGTGTTGGTAAGGTTTAAACTGTCATTCCAGGAAACAGCGCCTGGTGAAGGTTGCCCTCCTGTGACGATGTAGTGGTTATAGATGAGGGGGCTCTCATTATTACAAACCGTGCCCGCGCTGTTTTTTACGCGTACAGGTTGAACATCACCTAGGCGAGGATGATTAATATAAGCAAATTTACTAATAGCCACTTGGTTCTGGGCATTTGTCTCCTGCACATTCAGCAGTATGCCAAATAGCATCAGCGGTATCAAAATAAAATGGGTAGATTTTAATTTCATTTGTATCGATTTTTGAAATGAATTGAAATAATAAGTAAGGCTTGCAGCCATTCGGTGAAAAAAAGATGTGTTCTTCATCAGTAGAAATATTAAGTTTTTACATAGTAATTGCTTAAAAATAGCCCTTCCCAAAGCAATGCTCCGGCAGTTTTGACCCGGCATCGGATTTGACTGACCGAAGCATATCTTTGATTGACCGAAGGTTTTTTACTGTTAAAAGTGCATTTTAGTTTGCACAACAAGGAAGCGCCGGAGCTATATCGTCCTGCCTCACTTCACCGCCTC
>CAZFBU010000020.1:24713-25982 GCA_964517175.1 uncultured Saprospiraceae bacterium | reverse complement strand
GGTTCATCCGGCGATAAATCTCCACGGCTTTGATCTTATCGTAAAGCGGATCAAATTTTTCGGCGGCAGCTTTCCAGGCCGGGTCTTCGTGGATTTTCTTATAGGCTTCCTCGCTGGGCCAAATGCCCTCGAAATAGTAGCGGTAGTCTTTGGTGTCGGCATTTTCCGTTTTGTACATGTAGTAGCCTGCGCCGGGGTATCCCAGCTCTGCAATAGCATCGTTGATTTCCTTGAGCGCTGCCGACCATTCCGCTTCGGTGACCCCCTCTGGCATATCGAACAGGTGGATGCTTCTGGTGGCAGCCGGGGCGGGCGGGGCGTCGTTGTTGTAAATTTCCCGTACGCACAGGTATTTGCCGCCTTGCTTTTCCCAGACGACCGTGTACTTGCCGGTGCCTGTCACCTTGCCAGCAGCATCTTTGTAGGTGGATTTACCGGTTTCCGTTACGGTGTTGCCATTGGCATAAACATCCAGCACTTCAAAGGAATAGGTCATGCCATCTGGTGTGTTGGCAAACTCCTCCTCCTGGCTTTTCCGGATGGCGTCTTTGCCGACCAGTATCGGCGCATTGTCAGGCATACTGACGGCATCGTCGGTGTACATAGCCATGAGAGCGTCGAGGTCTTGTGCGTTCAGCGCGGTAGCCCAGGCATTTTCAGCGGACTGAAGGTCTGTTTTGATCTGCGCCAGGTCGGCTGATGTTTCGGTGCCTTGCTGGCAGCCAGTGAAAGCCAGCAGACAAACTGCGCATAGTGTGAAAAAAAGATTGAATCTCATAATAAATTTTATTTGATGGAGAAAATAATGGGTACGCTTTTCATTGATTTAAAATCAATTACACTTAAAGTTAGCTGCTTGTCGATTACGCATGCAGTAGTTTTGACCCGGCATCGGATTTGACTGACCGAAGAATATCTTTGATTGACCGAAGGGTTTTGTCAGCAAAAGCGTATTTTAGTGTTCCGTAAGGAACAGACTTTGTGTATGGCAGACAATTCGATTAAAATATTGGTGATAGAAGACGAGATGCTGATCGCTGCCAAAGTGTCGATGTACTTGAGCGAGCTGGGCTACGAGGTAGCGGGCATATTCGCAAGTGCGGAAGAAGCGCTTCACTTCCTGCAGGCGTACCCGTCGGATATCGCATTGGTGGACATTCAACTAAAAGGCAGCATGGATGGCATTGCCCTGGCGCGCTTATTGCAGGATGAATATGGCGTGCCGGTGATTTTTCTGACTGCCAGCTTTGACGACGCGACCTTTGCCCG
>CAZFBU010000020.1:23273-24613 GCA_964517175.1 uncultured Saprospiraceae bacterium | reverse complement strand
TGCTCTCTATGCCGATGAAAAGCCTGGAAGAAGAATTGCCATCTGACCAATTTCAGCGCATCCATCGCTCGCATATCGTCAATCTGAAACACGTGGACGAAGTGGGTGAACACTCGGTCGTGATCGGCGGTAAAACATTGGTGTTGAGCAAGTCCTATCAACAAGAATTTTTGCAAAGAATTAAATCGATTTAAAGTATGAAAACCCCACTGATTTTATTATTTTGTCTGGGCTTCTTTTCACTTGCCGCCCAGCCGGATTCGATCAAAATGATGCCGCTCGATACGCTATTCACTTTTTTAGAAAAAGAAATAAGTAATGTTAATAATTCGCATAAACACGAAGAAACTTTTCAGGTTGCCCATTTTACCCTGAATAAAGCCAGGCAACAAGATGATCCGGAAAACATTGCCAAAGCACATAATTTAATCGCTTCTTATCATTATTACAGTGTTCGTTCCAATAATCCCGATTCTACTTATTTTCATGATAAGAAAACGCTGGAGTATTTACAAAAAACCAATAATCAGGAAAAAATAGCAAATGCGCACGACCGCGTAGGTAAAGACCTTGTCAGCATGGGACGTTTTCTGGAAGCGGAAGAACAGCTTTTTGAAGTGGTTCGCATTTATGAAACCCTGGATATACCGCTGGAATTAGGAAGCGCTTATGCAAGCCTGAATTATTTATATCGGGAATCGAAGGATTATGAGCAGGCATTGCTTTATGGTGAAAAGTCACTGGAATTATTTGAAGCCAATTATGAAGAAGAAACGGAACTTGTAGAGCCTTTACTTGGGTTAATCTACACATATCCCAAAGTGGGCAAGCCCGAAATAGCATTGGCAAAAGCACAGCAAGTGGTCGAAATTATGAAGCGCAAATATGACGGGAAAGACAACATCCGCATGGCGAATGCGCGCGCGTGGCGCGGTGAGGTGTATGTAGCGCTGGAGGATTATGATAAAGCGCTGGAAGATTTCTTTTATTCCTGGAATGTCATCAAGACGATTGTCGAAAAGGAAGAAGAAGCGGACGGCTGGAAAGGCTACATCGGCAATGTGCTACGGCTGCAAGGCAAATACCGCGAAGCGATCCCCTACATCAAGGATTGCCTGCGGCACCTTAAGGAACGGAATATTGAGAATTGGGAATTGGTGGAAGACAATCAATTCCGACTGGCGGAATGCTACGAAAATATCAACCAACCGGACTCAGCACTGTGGTACAAAAGCGCTGGACAAGCCACACAAAATCAGCGACTTACAGAAGAACTAGCGGCGGTAAGAAGCGAACTCAGAATCAAATACGACAGCGATAAAAAAGAGGCGACCATCAGC
>CAZFBU010000020.1:7866-23173 GCA_964517175.1 uncultured Saprospiraceae bacterium | reverse complement strand
CTGCTCGATACGTTTAACGCTACCGAAAAAGTAGAAGTGGCGTATGAAATGGAGCCATTGGAATTGGATGTGGACACGGCGCTGCCTATTGGTCTTATTGTCAACGAAGTGATGACCAATGCTTTGAAATACGCCTTCCCCGGGAATGGAAATGGCAAGATACATGTGAGTTTGCAGGCAAAGGATGAACAACACTTACACCTTTTCATATCAGATAATGGAATTGGCAAATCTGCTAATGAAATAATTAAAGGAAGTGGGTTTGGCACGCAGCTTATTTCACTGCTAACGCAGCAGTTGAAAGGTACCATGCAAGAGGAAAACTTCAACGGCACAAAAATGTCATTTCTCCTGAAAAGAGTGGCGTAGCAGAAACGCAATCAGAATATATGAACTGGACAGTGTAGTCAGCCATGCATCAATGACCAGGCAGATGACGCCAGCCGATGGTCAAATAATTTGCACCCGCCTTACAAATTTCCTCTAAACCGATATGGTTCGGCTTCGTACATCATTTTATAGATGATTTCAAATACATCCTCCGGGTTAGGTTTGCTAAAGTAATCGCCATCCGAGCCATAAGGCGGGCGATGGGCGTGTGCAGTCAGCGTCATTGGCGGAGAATCCAGGTAGCGGTAGCCCCCCTGCTTTTCCAGCACTTCCTGCATCATGTAAGCCGTAGCGCCGCCGGGCACGTCTTCATCCATAAAGAGCACGCGATTGGTCTTTTTCAGCGACGCTACAATGCGGTGCTCCAGATCGAAAGGCAGAAGCGACTGCACGTCGATCAGTTCCACAGAGATACCATGTTGTTTTAACAACCCAATGCCTTCCTGCGCTACGCGTACGCACGAACCGTAAGTAACCACCGTAACATCCGTACCTGCTTCCAGCACTTCGGGTACGCCCAGCGGGACGGTATATTCGCCGATATTGTCCGGCAGGCGTTCCTTCAGGCGGTAGCCGTTCAGGCATTCCACAACAAGCGCCGGATCGTCGCTTTGCAGCATTGTATTGTAAAAGCCCGCGGCTTGGGTCATATCACGCGGCGTCAGGATGTAAATGCCCCGCAATGCACTGAGGAGCAACCCCATCTGCGAACCGGCATGCCAGATGCCCTCCAGCCGGTGCCCGCGGGTACGAATAATGACCGGCGCCTGTTGAATACCATTGGAGCGATAACGCAGAGATGCGAGATCATCCGTTAGTGCCGGCAAGCCATACACCAGATAATCCAGATACTGAATTTCCGCAATCGGGCGCAACCCGCGCATGGCCATACCGATAGCCTGTCCCATAATGGTCCATTCGCGGATGCCAGTGTCGAAGATGCGCTCTTCGCCGTATTTTTTCTGCAAACCGGCAAAACCCTGGTTTACATCGCCGATTTGTCCTACATCCTCGCCAAAAGCAAGCAGTTCAGGATGTTTTTCAAAAGCTTTATCAAAGAAAGTATTCAGAATTTCATACCCATTTTTCAGCGGAGTAGCTTCCGAGAATCTGGGGTGGATAATAGGCACGCGCAGGGCTGACTGCTCAGAAGCGCTGTAAAGATTCGTGTGATAACGCTGCTCGCCGGTGGCGCGGACTTCCTGCACCCACTGCTCCAGAGCTTCCCGTGCCGACGAATGAACGCCAATACTCGCAAATAAGGTCCGTCGGGCATTTTGCAGTACTTCATTGAGCAGCGGAGTCATCAGATTATTCAATTCTTTTTGAATATCGGCAATGCCGGGCGCTTCTTTTGCCAGTTCATTGTAAATGTCTTTCAGTTCTTTCAGTTTCTTTTGCGTGGGCGTGTAATACGCCTTCCAGGCACGGTCGCGGGCTGCTTTGGCTTCTTTCCTGGCGCGCTCGCGAATGGTTTTGCATTCTTCGTCCGTAGCAATGCCATTTTCGATCATCCACGCTTCCATTTTCAGGATACAGTCGTGCTCGCGCTCCCACTCCAGGCGTTCTTTGCTTTTGTAGCGCTCGTGTGAGCCGGAAGTAGAATGCCCCTGTGGCTGGGTTACTTCTTCAATGTGGAACAGTGTAGGGATGTGCGTTTTACGCATCTGATCGGTATTTTCCATATAGAGCCGGATCAAGCCGGGATAATCCCAGGCTCTCCCCCTTACAATTTCAATGCCTTCTCCTTTTTTATTCAAACGAAAACCTTCCAATACTTCGGAGATACTGCCTTTCGTGGTTTGATATTCAATGGGCACCGAGATGCCGTAGCCGTCATCCCAAACGGAGATCGCCAGGGGTACTTTGGTGACGCCGGCAGCGTTGACGGTTTCCCAGAAGACGCCCTCGGAGGTGCTGGCATCACCGATGGTGCAGAAGCAGACCTCGTTGCCATTATCGGAAAACGGATTGTCTTTGGCGATGACCTCGCTGTTGCGATATTTCTTCGAAGCCATAGCCAGCCCCAGCCCTCGCGCCATTTGTCCGGCGGTTGGCGAAATATCAGACGAAGAGTTGAACTGGTCTTTCTGCGTCAGCCACTCGCCTTTTGCATTGATGTAAGGCGTGGCAAAATGGGCGTTCATCTGGCGTCCGCCGGAGAACGGATCATTGTCGGTATCCGCGTAGAGCTGCGCGAAGAACTCCTCAACGGTGGATATGCCGGTGGCAAACGCAAACGTCTGGTCGCGGTAATAACCGGAACGAAAATCACCTTTCCGAAAGGCTTTTGCCATAGCAATCTGCGGCACTTCCTTGCCGTCACCGAATATTCCGAACTTGGCTTTTCCGGTTAGAACTTCCCGGCGGCCCAAGAGGCTGGCCTCCCGACTGATGCAGCAAAGCTCAAAGTCCTGGAGGATTTCTTCCCGGCTCAGGGAGATATTTTTGGAAATTTCGATATTGCTATTTTTTTCTGCTACAGAATTTTTCACCATGTCACAAAGTTGTTATCGATTTTAATTTGGCGGGGTACGATTCGAGTAATTTAAGACGGAATTATATTTCAAAGAGCACAACGTGTTCGGTTGCGAAAATAAGGAAAATTCCGCATTTTTTCATCATCTAAAGGACAAATATTGCGAACAAATGTTCGTATCTTTTTTAGCGGTCCGTTTTGCATTAACGAATCGTTAACCATTTTAAACCGTCATATATTTGTATTTTGGGTGCGAATTCGCCTATTTTTGTAGAGAATAATTTCATAACAAAAAAATACTCATGATGAGAAAATTAGCTTCTATTTTGACATTACTGTGTTTCGCGATGACTTTCGGATTTGCACAAAGCACGGCACAATCCGTAAAAACTGCCCAAAAAGCTGAAGCAAATGGCCCGGTTATGGCCTTTGAAGAGGACGTGATCGACTACGGAACCATCGAGCAGGATTCTGACCCGTTCCGTATCTTTAAGTTTACCAATACCGGCACCGAGCCGCTGCTCATCACCAAAGCGCAAGGTAGCTGTGGCTGCACGACGCCGGAGTGGCCGAAAGAACCGATTTTGCCGGGCGAATCTGCGCAGATCAAAGTAAAATACGACACCAAGCGCGTTGGTAAATTCACGAAAACTGTAACGCTGACCACCAATGCCGTACAGTCAACGAAGGTACTGAGAATTCAGGGAGAAGTATTTAAAAAGGAAGCCCCTGCCGGTGTGCCGGAAAACAAGAGCGGCAGCGTGATCAACAACAATAAGTAATAGCGAGAAACCGGAAAGGGTCGAATCGATTGATTCTTTTCCAGGATAAACCGATGGAAAGCCTTGAGGTGCTAAATCGCACTCAGGGCTTTTCCTTTTTACAACCGATAAGATTAGAAAAAAGAAGACTCTTGTCATCCTGGACAAGAGTCTGAACCCAAACAAATAAACACAAAAACTTAGAATGCAAGGATACGTCCTTGATTTTGAAAAAAAACAGAGAAATTTAAAATTTTGTGACATGGTTATTGGGGCATTTTTTCAATGAGCGCCAGATAGTCTTGCAGCGTTTGTATATATTTTATGCGGTCTTCCCGCACTTCAAAAATTTCTTTCCACTCATTTTTCAAAGAAAAAAATCTGATTTTGTGACCAATTATTAACTGCTCGTAAAGCCATTCTGCCAGCGCTAATTGTTGCTCCATTGTGTTGTCCGTCAGGAGGAAGGCTTCCATTTCCTGTGCATCAGTTGTTAGTGATTTCAGCCGCAGCGTATCCTCAGGAAAATAAGCATACGCATTGGGTTGCAATAGGATATAGGCTTCGTCCTGGAGCCAGTTATCGGCGATGACGGGAATGAGCAATGGCCGATCCGCCGCGCGGGAAAATTTTTTCAGGGTATAAAGATCGGTCTTCGTGCCGGGCTGCACCTCCTGATCGTAGTAATAAGCACGCATATTTTTGAAGTAAAGCCGGGAGGGTTGGGTGGTTCGGAAATGCTCGTCTGGTTTGCGATTGGCATCTGTCGGCGGTGTATTACAAGCAGATAAAAATAAAAAAAAGGAGAAAAAAAGGAGATTTTTCATAAATTGACAGCATTAAAATTTCCAACTTAACAATATGCAAATAGTAAAGTTCTTGATCGCCTTATCGGTCACCGTTGTGTTTATTTTACTCTTCGATTGGTATAACCCTTTCAGTTCGCCGCTGCCCGCTGTGGGGAAGTTTTTCAATCCGGCTGGCGGTTTCTGGCAAAATACGAAAATGCCCGATCAGAGCACCTCGGCAGAACTGAAGCTGGAAGGACTGTCGGAGGAAGTGCAAGTGGTACTCGACGAACGCCTGGTGCCGCACATTTTTGCACAGAATGTATCAGATGCCGCCTTTGCGCAAGGCTACCTGCACGCCATGCACCGCCTCTGGCAAATGGATATTTCGGTGCGGCAAATTTCGGGCAGGCTCTCCGAAGTGCTGGGCGAACGAACGCTGGAATCAGATCGCATCAACCGCCGGAAAGGCATGATGCTCGCAGCACAGAATACGCTGATCGCCTGGGAGCGACAACCGGCAGAGATGGCCGTGGTGCAGGCTTACACCGATGGTATCAATGCTTACCTCAAAACGCTGAGACCGCAGGATTATCCAATCGAATTCAAATTGCTGAATTATGCTCCCGAAGCCTGGACGCCCCTGAAAACAGCCCTCTTTTTGCAAAACATGGTCGATATGCTTGCCAGTGGTCACGATGATCTGCGCACGACCAACGCCCGCTCCATCTTCGGAGAGGAGTTGTTTGCTTTTTTATATCCGGAAACCAATCCGAAACAATCGCCCATCATTCCGTCGGGAACACCCTGGGATTTTGAGCCGGTGGCCATGTCAACCGATACGACCAATGCGCCCGATGCGCTTAGTGAAGTCATCCGGCACACACCGCTGCCGCAGCCACCAAAGTACAATGGTAGCAACAACTGGGCCGTGAGCGGCAAGAAAACCGCCTCCGGAAACCCTATCCTTTGCAACGATCCGCATCTGAGCTTATCGCTGCCCGCTATCTGGTATGAGGTGCAAATTCATACGCCCGAAATGAACGTTTACGGGGTTTCGCTGCCCTGTACGCCGGGTATTATCATCGGCTTCAATGAGCACATTGCGTGGGGCGTGACGAATGTCGGGCACGACATTACCGATTGGTACAGGATAACCTGGACCAATGACGCGAAAACCCGCTATCTGCTCGACGACCGGCAAATGGAGGTGGCGATCCGGCCGGAAATCATCAACGTACGCGGAAAAGTAGAACCCGTCGTGGAAAACGTGAAATATACCTTGTGGGGCCCCGTCGTGTACGAATCGGAAAAATCTCCCTATCAGGATATGGCAATGCGCTGGGCGCCGCTGGATGTGCCGCGAGAACGCTCTTTCTACACTGTTGGCGCTTTTTTGCGGTTGATGTCAAGCAAAAATTATGCCGACTACTCTTCGGCTTTGCTGGGGTTTGATTTGCCACCGCAAAACTTCGTTTTCGCCAGCCGCACCGGCGATATCGCACTGAAAGTGAACGGGAAATTTCCACTGAAAAGAAAAAGCCAGGGCTTGTTTATTCAGGATGGTAGCTTTTCGCGCAACAACTGGAGCGGCTACATTCCTAAGGCACACGTACCGCAGGTGCGCAACCCGGCGCAAGGCTTCGTCGGCTCGGCCAACCAGCGCTCAACCGATGACACCTATCCTTATTATTATAGTGGCCGATTCGACGATTATCGCGGCCGCTACCTAAATCGCCGTCTGGCAGAAATGGAGCGCATCACCGTAGAAGATATGATGGCGTTACAACTGGATAATTTCAGCATCAAAGCGGAAGAAAACGTGCCGGTTTTGCTTTCGCTGACAAAAGAAGCCGACCTGAGCGAAGAAGAACACTCCCTGCTGGCGGAATTGAAAAACTGGGATTTTCACTTTGAAAAAGATAAAAAAGCGCCGGTTGTTTTTGAGGAATGGTTCTGGAAAACCTACGAGCAAACATTTGATGAAATATACAAGGTAGCCCGGGAAGATTCGATCGCGGTACTTTTTCCGGATGACTGGCGACTGACGGAAATCATGCAAACCGTGCCCGAACACGAAATTTTTGATGTGCAGGCTACCGAACCCGTTGAAACAGCGAACGAAGTAGTGACCAACGCCTTCAAAATTGCCTGCGCGGAAATACTGGAAACCTACGGTACGGATTTTACCTGGTCGGCGTACAAGCAGTTTGAGGTCGGGCACCTGGGGCGTATTGCCGCTTTCAATTCCGCTCCGCTTGATGTTGGCGGCTACGGCGATGCGCTCAACGCCATCAAGAGCAAGCGCAGCCACGGGCCTTCCTGGCGGATGGTCGTAGAACTGGGCGACGAAGTGAAAGGCTATGGCGTGTATCCGGGCGGTCAGTCTGGCAATCCGGCGAGCAAATATTATGACAATACGGTGCAGCAGTGGGCGGAAGGCAAGTACAACGAATTGTTCTTTATGAAAAATGAAGCGGATCGGTCGCAGCCGGTTCTGCAAGCATTTTCCATGCAAAAAAAGTAAAGCCGGTGGCGGATTATACCTATATAAATATTGAAAACTGGAACCGTCGGGCGCAGTACGAATTTTTTAAAAACTTCGACAGTCCTTTCTTCAATATTACGACCGCGGTAGAATTGGAAAACCTGTGGACGTATGCCCATCGCAACCGGTTGTCGTTTTTTCTGGCGAATTTATTCTGCGCTACCAAAGCCGCAAACCAACTGCCTTCTTTTCGCTATCGGATGCGCGGAGAGCAGGTGATCTGCTATGATGTCATTCACGCCGGTTCTACTGTTTTGTACGAAGATCATACGTTTGGCTTTTGCTATTTTGACTACCAGGACGACCTTTTCGCTTTTTGTGAGGAAGGCGAGCAACGACTGGCGGCGCAAAAACAGAAAAAGGGCTTTGATCCCAAGAGCGAGCGCGATGACCTCCTTCATTTTTCGTCCATTCCCTGGGTGACATTTACCGGGGTACAGCACGCGCGTCGGTTTGGCCGAGAAGATGCGATTCCGAAAATTACCTTCGGTAAATATGCGGAGTCCGATGGCGTATTGCGCATGCCGATGTCCATAGAGGTGCATCACGCCCTGCTCGACGGCTACCACGTGGGGCAGTATATTGAAAAATACCAATCGCTGCTGCGCGCGTTTGGGACATAGCAGGGTCCGGTATTTCCGGAAATCAGAATCAAAATTTCAAAACCAACCAACAACACCAACAATATGCGTATCGCTCTTTTTATCGTTTTCGTCATTCTTGCCGGTTTTATTGCTCAGCAGTTTCTGCCCTGGTGGATCATTGCGGTCATCGCGGCGGTTTTGAGTTTCATTTTTGATATTAAAATCGGCGCTGGTTTTTGGGCGGGCTTCGTAGCGGCGGCCCTGCTGTGGGGGGGATATGCCGGTTATCTCGACGTGCAGAATGAAGGCATCCTGTCGGCACGTATCGGTAAGTTGTTCGGCAATATGCCTGGCTTTATGCTGGTACTCATCACGGCAATTATCGGCGGTGTTTTTGGCGGACTCGGCGCAATGACGGGTAGCCTCGGGCGTCGGTTGAATAAATAATGGCAGTTTTTCATCACTTCGATTCGACATTTCAACCCGCATAATTGACTGTCTGGTCTAAAAGACTTGCTTTTGGTGCGTAAAAAGGGCATATTGCTATAAAAAAGGAAGCCATGAGTTGCCATCAAAATCATCGTAAGAGTTCACCTGCAAATGAGAAATTCAAATTTTACAAACATCTCAAGGTTTATCTGACGTTTGTCGGCGTTACCATGTTCATCGGTATAGTTGGTCGTGGGCAGTTTCACGTACCTTCCTTCGTCTTCTGGTGGGGACTGGGCGTTGCCATTCACTACCTGAATGTCTTTGGCTGGGATAGCCTCTTTCAGGAAGAGCCGCCATCGGATCGCAGCTACATGCGTACAAACCCGGAGGCGCGGGACGAAGAGGCAGAGTCGCTGGTGGAAATGGGCGAGCGGCAGCCGCGTCCGCGCTGGCGGGATCGCGATCTGGTCTGATTTTTTTCCGGCAGCCACTATTTCGGGTAAGTTTTCCTTTCTCCATACTCGAGGATTCCCGCACTTTGGGAAGAAGCTGAACCGGCAAAGTCAACTTTCCTGTTTGCTGAGTCGTTTCCTCATCAGCGAATCAGCGCTTTTCAGAATATGGCTAAAGAAAAGGAAAAACAATCCCTGAAGAATCAGTTTATGGCGTTGCAGCATTTGCCACGCCTTTTTCGCATGATCTGGGCGACCAGCAAGTGGATGACCCTCGGCAACGTCGTACTGCGCCTGGTAAAATCCCTGGTGCCGCTGGCGATGCTCTACGTCGGCAAGGAAATTATCGACGAAGTAGTGCGCCTCACCCAGGAGGGCGGCACCGATACGCAGTATCTCTGGCTCATGGTTGGACTGGAATTTGCCTTGGCCATCATCTCCGAAGTGCTCAATCGCGCCATCATCCTGCTCAACAGCCTGCTCGGCGATCTTTTTGCCAATCAAACTTCCGTGGAAATCATGCGCCATGCGGCCAAACTCGACCTGTACCAGTTTGAAGACGCAGAATTTTACGACAAACTCGAGCGCGCGCGCCGCCAAACCCGCGGGCGCACCGGACTGATGCTGCAGGTACTTGCCCAGGTGCAGGATATGGTGACCATCTTTTCGCTGGGCGCGGGACTGGTGGTGTTCAACCCCTGGCTCATCCTGATTCTGGTGCTGGCGGTTATTCCGTCGTTTGTCGCGGAGTCGTACTTCAACCAGCGTACTTATTCCCTTACATATAGTTGGACGCCTGAGCGGCGCGAACTCGACTATCTCCGCTACATCGGTGCGAGCAATGAAACTGCCAAAGAAGTAAAAATTTTCAACCTGGCGGATTTTCTGGCGAATCGCTTCGCGGATGTGTCGCATCGCTATTACCTGGCCAACCGCCGTCTTTCGCTCAAACGCTCCGCCTGGGGCACGGCGCTTTCCATCCTCGGCACGCTGGCGTACTACGGCGCTTACGTTTTTATCATCATACAAACCGTATCCGGCGGCATCACCATCGGTACGCTAACCTTCCTGTCCGGCGCATTCAAACGCATGCAGAATGCACTGGAAGGCGTACTAACCCGCTTTTCGCAAATTGCAGAGGGCTCGCTGTATCTGCAGGATTTGTTCGACTTCTTCGCGATTCAGCCGACGATTATTTCCAAAGAAAAAAGCATTCCGTTCCCTAAAAAAATACAATTCGGATTTACATTTGAAAACGTGAGCTTCAAATACCCCCAAAGCGAACGCTGGGCCATTCGCAACCTCTCCTTCCATCTGACTGCCGGCGAAAAACTTGCGCTGGTAGGCGAAAACGGCGCCGGCAAAACCACCCTGGTAAAGCTCCTGGCGCGTCTGTACGAACCGACCGAAGGACGCATTCTGATTGATGGTGTGGATATTCGCGACTACGAGCTGGCGAGTTTGCGCAGCAACATCGGCATCATTTTTCAGGATTATATTCGCTTTCAACTCAAAGCATCGGAAAATATTGCCGTTGGCAACATCGAGCGCCTGCACGAAGCGGTTGCCATTGAAGAATCGGCGCAGAAAAGCCTCGCTGATTCGGTCATCGAAGAACTTCCCGACCGCTACGACCAACTGCTGGGGCGGCGCTTTGAAAATGGCATGGAACTTTCCGGCGGGCAGTGGCAAAAGGTCGCGCTCGCGCGTGCCTACATGCGCGATGCCCAATTGCTCATTCTCGACGAACCAACCTCGGCGCTGGATGCCCGCGCGGAGCACGAGGTGTTTCTGCGCTTCGCCGAACTGATCGAAGGCAAAACCGCCGTGCTGATTTCCCACCGTTTCTCAACGGTGCGCATGGCAGATCGCATTTTGTTTCTGGAAAACGGCGGATTGCTGGAAATAGGTAGCCACGAGGAGCTCCTGGCACAAGATGGCAAATACGCGGAGTTGTTCAAACTACAAGCAAAGGGGTATCAATAAAATCTCCGGTATGCCGTTTTTTAAATTTTTGTCGAAAGCTTTTAAACCTTGATCGGTTTTCTTCGTCCAAATGTGCGAAAAGAAGGAGCTTTGCCATGGTGAGGATGTGTTAAAAACCTTAAAGCCAATTAACAATACTTTAAAACGCTTTGCTGCAACATCTGTATCTGAATCATAGTTATAGTGATAAATTTAAAGCCAAAGAAAATAATCTCAAACCCAATTAAAACAATCGACATGAACATCCGACAAATTAAATTAGCTTTAACCGTTGGGCTGCTCAATAAGCAGACCGACAGCAACGCCCTTGGGCTGGTGCAAGAGTTGATGCAAGGCTTCAAAGAAGTGGGCAACTTCCTGGGCCTGCGCGTAGAAAAAGAAGCGCCGCTCAACGGCAGCCACATTCAGCAGCGCTATGCGTTGCAGTTTGAAAACTGCCGCCTGGATCTGGACGTTGTTTCCAATCGTCAAACCCAAAGCCAATACGTGCAGGGATTCCAACTGAGATAAATTTCATGCACATATCCAACCCTAATGAAACAGCGGATTATCAGCAATGATGGTCCGCTGTTTTTTTATTTCGCTACTTCGTTGTTTCCCTCCGTCGTTCGTCGAAAAAAGCTTTTTTTATTCCAGAATTTGTGCTAATCTTGAATGCGAATTCAGATTGTAAACAAAAGGGCTACACTTCATGGCATTGTATTGATAATCAATCCTCTACGGGTTTGCGATGCGCCGCGAATACGTTCGCTTTGGCACCTCGGCAACCATGCTTCCACACACCGGATTTTTTGCGATCAATATGGTCATTTTCAAATCTTAAAAAATTACTGGCATCCACATGATACATCCAAAAACAGAACTGCGTTTTATCAATGACGTCGTAGGCTACGGCGTATTCGCCACGGAATTCATTCCTGCCGGCACCATCACTTACGTGAAAGACAGCCTCGAACTGGAAGTTTCGCCCGAAAATTACTACCGACATGCGCCAGCCATGCAGGAGGTGATCGAAAAGTACTCCTACATCGACGAGCGCGGCTACCGCATTATCAGTTGGGATTTTGCCAAATATATCAACCACTGCTGCAATTGCAACAGCATGAGCACTGGCTACGGCTTTGAGATTGCGCTGCGCAACATCCTGCCTGGCGAGCAGATCACCGATGAGTACGGCATATTCAACCTGACTGAGCCAATGGAACTGGTCTGCAACAATGGCGCTTGTCGCAAGGTGCTTCGCCCCGAGGATTTCGACCTGTACTACCCAGCCTGGGATGAAAAGCTCAAGCAGGCTTTTGTGCATTTCAACGCCGTGCCGCAGCCGCTGCTGCCTTTCGTGGAGGAACTCACGCGGCAAGCCCTGGATACATTTTTGGCCGACCCGACACAGTATCGTTCGGTATATCACCTGCGGTATCAGAAGCAGGGTAATGGCGTATTGGTGAGCTCGAAGGCACGGGTCTAAAGCAACGCTTCATGCCTCTAACTTTAATCATTAATTAACGAACAAAACGAGCGTGATGTTGAAAATAAGCTTACCTTTGCGGCTTAATTCTGAAAATAGCTTATGCAAAGTTTAAGAAATATTGCAATTATTGCCCACGTTGACCACGGCAAAACCACTTTGGTGGACAAAATGCTGTTGGCTGGTCAATTGTTCAAAGACCACGAAACACCCGGCGAATTGATCCTTGACAACAATGATCTGGAACGCGAGCGCGGCATTACCATCCTCGCCAAAAACGTTTCGATCATCTACAAGGATACCAAAATCAACATTATCGATACGCCTGGTCACAGCGACTTCGGCGGCGAGGTGGAGCGCGTGCTCAACATGGCGGATGGCGTGCTGCTGCTGGTAGATGCCTTCGAAGGACCGATGCCGCAAACGCGCTTCGTGTTGTCGAAAGCCATTGAATTGGGCTTGAAGCCAATCGTGGTAATTAACAAAGTGGACAAGGAAAATTGTACACCGGATGAGGTGCACGAAGCAGTTTTTGATCTGATGTTCACGCTGGATGCAACCGAAGAGCAGTTGGATTTTCCGACCGCCTATGGCTCGGCGAAGCTGGGCTGGATGAGCGAAGATTGGCGCAAGCCGACGGATAGCATCATGCCACTGCTGGATATGGTGCTGGCGCACATTCCGGAGCCAAAAGTGCAGGAAGGTACGCCACAGATGATGATCACCTCGCTGGATTACTCGCAGTACATCGGTCGCATTGCCATTGGTCGCTTAAACCGGGGCACGCTGCGCGACGGCCAGAATGTGTCGCTCGTGAAGCGCGACGGAACGATCACGAAGAGCAAAATCCGCGGCTTGTTTACCTTTGAAGGCTTCGCAAAAGTAAAAGTGGAAGAGGTAAAGGCGGGTGATATTTGCGCGGTTTTCGGCATCGAAGGTTTTGAAATTGGCGATACGATTGCTGATTTTGAAAACCCGGAAGCACTGACAACCATCGCCATCGACGAACCAACGATGAGCATGGTCTTTACGATCAACGACTCGCCGTTCTTCGGTCAGGAAGGCAAGTTTGTAACTTCTCGCCACATTAAAGAGCGTTTGGAAAAGGAACTGGAAAAGAACCTGGCGCTGCGCGTCGAAGGAACCGAGTCTGCGGATACTTTTCGCGTATTTGGTCGGGGCGTACTGCATCTGGCGGTGTTGATCGAGACGATGCGGCGCGAGGGCTACGAGTTGCAAATCGGTCAGCCGCAGGTAATTATGAAGCGCATCGACGGCAAGCTGCACGAGCCGGTAGAAGAATTGAATGTCGATGTACCGGATGCTTTTGCCGGAACGGTCATTGACATGATTACCCGCCGCAAAGGCATGATGCAATCCATGACTCCGAAGGGAGATCGGCAGTTTTTGGTATTTGAAATTCCATCGCGGGGCATCATCGGTTTGCGGAGCAATATGCTGACGGCTACTGCCGGCGAAGCGATTATGACGCACCGCTTCAAGGAATTCCAGCCGCACAAAGGCGAGATTCCGGGCAGAATTAATGGCTCCTTGATTTCGATGGAAACGGGAACGGCAATTCCCTACAGTATCAGCAACTTGCAGGAACGTGGTAAATTCTTTATTGATTCGAATGAAGAAATTTACGAAGGACAGGTCGTTGGCGAAAACAGCCGTCCGGGTGATTTGGTGATCAATTTGACCAAGACCAAAAAGCTGACCAACATGCGTTCTTCCGGTGCGGATGACAAGCTGAAGCTGGTACCGCCGCGCAAGTTCACACTCGAAGAAGCCCTGGAATACATTCAGGAAGACGAATATGTGGAGGTGACACCGGATTCCATCCGCTTACGCAAAACGAGACTCAAAGAACACGAACGCAAGCGCGCACGCAACACCTCTGCCACCAGCGCAGAAGTATAAAAAGCAAAACCGTCCTGCGAATCGAAATTGTAGGACGGTTTTTTGTTTTGCCCGTTAATTTTCTATTTCAACTTCCACACTTTCTCCTGGAAACTTCCGAACGCTTTTCTTATTTTAGACGTTCAACTTTTAAACCATATATCAACAACCTTCAAAACCCTTTTGACTATGACGCGCACCTGGTGGAAAGAATCCGTTATTTATCAGATATATCCGCGCAGCTTCAAAGATACCAATGGCGATGGCATTGGCGACCTGCGGGGCATCATCGAAAAGCTGGATTACCTCAAAGAACTGGGCATTGACATCATCTGGCTGAACCCGATTTACAAATCACCGAATGACGATAATGGCTATGATATCAGCGATTATTACAACATCATGGATGAGTTCGGCACGATGGCGGATTTTGATGAACTGCTCGCGGAAGCGCACCAACGGAGCATTCGCATTCTGATGGATCTGGTGGTGAACCATACATCCGATGAGCACCCCTGGTTTCAGGAGTCACGCAAGTCGAAAGATAACCCTTACCGCGATTTTTACTACTGGAAACCGGAAAAAGTGAATAACTGGCAGTCGTTTTTCAGCGGCGATGTGTGGGAATACGACGAGCAAACCAGCGAATACTACCTCCATTTGTTTACCAAAAAACAACCCGATCTGAACTGGGAAAACCCAAAAGTTCGGCAGGAAGTATATAAGCTCATGCGCTTCTGGCTGGATAAGGGCATCGACGGTTTTCGCATGGATGTGATTCCGTTCATTTCCAAGCGACTGGATTTTCCGGATGCAGACTTCAGCGATTTTGGCAGCGCCATCGAAAAAGTGTATGCCAACGGCCCGCGCGTGCATGAATTCCTGCAGGAAATGTACCGCGAAACGCTGGCACACTACGATGTGATGACGGTGGGCGAAGGTGCGGGCATTCCGCCGGAAATGGCAAATGATTACGTCGGTGAAGATCGCAATGAGTTGAGTATGATCTTCCACTTTGGACACATGGGCATCGACCACGGTCCGGGCGGGCGTTTCGACCCTAAGCCCTGGAAACTGAGCGAGTTCAAGCGCATTTTTGGCGAATGGCACGAAGCCGTTGGCGAGCGCGGCTGGACGAATGTTTTTCTCGATAATCACGACTTTCCGCGCATGGTGTCGCGCTTTGCAAATGATCGGGATTATCGGGTAGAATCCGCCAAATTGCTAGCAACGCTGCTGCTGACACTGCGGGGCACACCTTGCATTTATTATGGCAGTGAAATCGGCATGACGAATATCGTGATCGATAAATGGGAAGATTTTGACGATGTGGAAATCATTAATGCCTACAACGAAGCCAAAGCGCAGGGCAAAGATCTGGATGCGCTCATGGCGGCCGTCAATCGGAATGGTCGAGACAACGTACGCACGCCCATGCAGTGGAATGACAGCGCGAATGCAGGCTTCACCACCGGCACGCCCTGGCTAAAAGTCAACCCGAATTACACGGAAATCAA
>CAZFBU010000020.1:4708-7766 GCA_964517175.1 uncultured Saprospiraceae bacterium | reverse complement strand
ACCAGTGCCAGCCCGGAATTTTGGATACCGGTTTCCAGGGCGATGGCGCGGGCGTTGTAAACCGATTGGCGATTGAGTAGGGCGAAGCCGTAGCCACTGGCCAGTGCAAAGGCGTTGTGGGTAAAGACAATCAGGAAGACGAAGTGCAGGTAATTCTTGAGGTTTTCCAGGTTGCCCAAAATGGCAAAGACGACAAAGCCCACAAAAATAATGAGCGACAAAGCACGAACGATTTTATGGATCAATCGGGTAAATTTTGGAAAATAATGGTTCGTGAGCATGCCGACGATCAGCGGCAAAACGATGATTTGCAAAATAGTCAGAATCATGTTTGCGGGCGATACATGAACCGCTTGCTGAAAGGCTTTACCACCGGGGATAAGTGGCGTTAGCCAGGTAAAAAGGAACGGCATATATACCGTTGCCAGGATGGTGGAGAAGGTCGTCAGAAAAATGGACAGCGCCACATTGCCACTGGCCAGGTGCACCGCAAAATTGGACACATTTCCGCCCGGACAAACCGAGACCAATAGCATACCCAGCGCCACCGAAGTGGGCGGTTGAAAAATAAAAATCAGCACAATCGTGAGTAGTGGCAGGATGACCAATTGGGAGGTTAAGCCGACGATTGCCGCTTTGGGGTCTTTCGCCAATAGTTTGAAATGACTCAGCTTCAAATCCAGGGCAACACCAAACATGATGAACGCCAGGCAGAGGTTCAGGATGGCGAGCTGATCCGGGTTAAAATTTATCTTGATGTTGTCAATCGCTTCCATGCCGCTTTATTTTATAGTTTTTATTCATCGTACGGCAATTTCCTGCCGATAAAAAATCAAATGTAGGAAAAGTTTTTATTTTGCTTCAAATGCCTTTATTTGTGACTTGCTTCCGAATGGCAATCCCATTTTCCAACATTTTTTCAATCATCAACAAACACCAAGACAAAACCATGAAAAAGACCAACTGGGGCATCATCGGGCTGGGAAAAATTGCCCACAAATTCGCACAGGACTTAGCCATGCTACCCAATACCAACTTGCACGCCGTTGCCTCCCGCTCGCAGGAGCGCGCCCAGGCATTCGCCAACCAGTACAGCGCGCCGCATGCCTATGGTAGCTACGAAGCCATTGTTGATTGCCCCGATCTGGATGTCATATATATCGCTACGCCGCACGTCACGCACTTTGAAAATACGCTGCTTTGTCTTCGCCACAAAATTCCCGTGCTGTGCGAAAAGCCCTTCGCGATGAATCTGGCGCAGGTGCAAAAAATGGTGATGACCGCCGCCGAGCAGGAAACGTTTCTGATGGAAGCCCTCTGGACGCGCTTTCTGCCCACCACAAAAAAAGTGCTGGAGTTGATTTACAACGACACCATTGGCCCCGTGCACGCCGTGAAAGCCGATTTCGGTTTTAAACCAAATTTTGACCCGCAGAGCCGATTGTTTGATATCAATCTTGGCGGCGGTTCGTTGCTGGATATTGGCATTTATCCGGTATTTCTGGCTTTGCTCGTGCTGGGCAAACCCAATCAGATCAAGGCTTTCGCCAACATTGGCAGTACCCACGTGGATGAAGAAATGGGCGCACTTTTCTACTACGAAAACGGCAAAATGGCGCATTTGCACTCGACCATTCGCGCAACGACCAAGACCGAAGCCTTTATTTATGGCGAACTTGGCACCATCCACGTCCATACGCGCTGGCACGAGCCCTCCAGCATGACGCTATTGCTCAACGGCCAGCGACCGCAGCATTTTACCTTTGAAGAACCCGGCAACGGCTACGAATACGAAGCCGAAGAAGTGATGCAGTGCCTGGCACAGGGCAAAACCGAAAGCGACCTGCTGCCGCTGCAATTCAGCGTAGATCTGATGACATTACTCGATGATATTCGGCGGGAAGCCGGTATTGTCTATCCGCAGGATGAAGACCAAAACAAATAATCAATTACTGATTTCGGGTAGCTAACAATATACTTTTGAAAATTTTTGTCAAATAGCGCCAAAATGTCGCGTCCTGTCGCTATTGAAATAAGAAAATCTGTATTTTGCCTCCAAAAAAACAGCTTTTTCAAGCTGCGAATGACTTTAGATTCATCTTAAATTTTTGCAATTAAATAAAAAAGAAAGCATGACGAATTTTACTCAGTCCTTTTTCAAAAAGTCAGGGCTTGTGGCGCTGGCGTTTTTTTGCTGTGCAATTTGGGGCAATAAGCTTAAAGCACAGAATGACTACATTTTGACAGTAAACATGCCGGAAGGTATTGCCGGTGATTATGAATCGCTTCTCGCCGGCTTTGGGCTGCCCAGTGCCCCTTGCGAATTTTCCGGCGAATTAATTCTGATTGAAGACAGCAATAGCGGCACATTGGCGTGTACGCCCATCGTGAATGACCTGACGGGCAAGATCGCAGTGATCGATCGCGGCACCTGCGAATTTGGTCAGAAAATACTGGCTGCTGAAACTGCAGGCGCTATTGGCGCGATCGTCGTCACCAATAGCGCCGATCCCATTTTCATTATGGGCCCGGGTGAAGTCGGCGATCAGGTCACCATTCCTTCCTGGATGGTCACAATGGCGGATGGCGCGTTGCTCAAAACCGAATTGACCAATGGAAATACAGTCAGTGTTTCATTTGAACAAATTGCCGCGGAATTCCCAGCCGGCGAAAATGTCGTGTGGGGTGACCAGCCGGGTGAAGGTGATTTTACCGGTGGTTTCAATGGCTGGACGGCAGAAACGATCTCCTGTGCTGGTACGCCCAGCGATACAGATGTATTTGTCTGGAGCGCGGATGGCTCCGCCCCCAACGGTAGCTGCAGCACCGGACAAATTTACTCGCCTACCGGCTGCACCGGGGCAATCATTGTAGAATCGGATTTCATCGACAACAACGGCAACGGCTGCGGTGGCGCGGATGTAGGTACGGGTGATTGCCCGGCACCGCAAATCGCAGAGCTGACTTCGCCAATGATTACGCTGGATGGCAGCAGTGTCTCTGATCTGACGGTGCGTTTTTACCAGCACTTGCGCGAGTTTGACACCGCCTATCGCCT
>CAZFBU010000020.1:0-4608 GCA_964517175.1 uncultured Saprospiraceae bacterium | reverse complement strand
GCAGCCACGCCGCTGCCTTTCGTAGAGCCGATCGGTTTCCTGGCGGATATTCGCAACGTGGGCGGACTTGAGCAGCCAAATGTGAACCTCAATGTAACGATTATTGATCTGGAGGGCAACCAGATATTCTCCGCCGATAACCCTTATGGCGATGTGCCTGCGGGTGGTCTCATCGAGAATATTCCCTTTGTCGATACTTTCACGCCGTCAGAAATTGGCACGTACCTCGGTCGTTATTCCATCTCTTCGGATAGCACGGACGCCATTTTGGAAAACAATATCCAGGACTTTACTTTTGTTGTAACCGAAGATTTATTCGCAAAAGAACTCACCGGCCCGACCAACGGAACCCTGCCCGCCGAAGCCAACTGGGAAGGCGCCAACGAGCCGCACGCCTGGGCGTGGGGCAACTGCTACTACGTGCCCAGTGGCGGTGGCTACTTTGCTAAAGATATTCGCTTTGGCATGCAAATCCTCGATCAGGGTGCTGTTGGGCAACCCATTACGGCATTCCTCTACGAGTGGAATGATGCCAATAACGATGGCTTTGCCGATCCCAACGAACGGATATTCGTTGGTTTTGCGCCATACGAAATCACCGGCAACGAAAGCTTCCGCGACCTGATCACGCTGCCACTCACCAGCCTGGAAGGCGGCGGTGTTGAACTGAAAGATGAAACCTATTATCTGGCAATGATCGAATACACACCAAGCGATCAAAGCGACATTTATATTTCTATTAACGACGAAATCGTATATGATGCTATGCGTCTGGTTTCTGATTCACTGGGCATGCGCCGCTATGCCGACATGTTGGGCATCAATGGCGACCTGCAGGTAGAACCATACAGTCCGTTTGGCTTTACCAGCAATCCCGTCCCGACGGTGCGCCTGTCCGTATCACCTACCGACCCCACAACCAGCACGGAGAATTTGCAAGTGCTGGAAAGTCAGTTTGCCATTTCGCCGAATCCGGTTTCGGATGTATTGAATTTGCAGCTAAACTTGGAAAGCATTGCCAAAACAGCAACGATTCGCATGTTCGACGTATCCGGCAAATTGCTGTATCAGTGGCAATTCGACAATGTACAGCAGGATCGCTACCAGTTCCGGGTGAACAGCCTGAACAGCGGTACGTACTTCCTGCAAGTCATCACGGAAGCGGGTGCCGGCACGAAGAAATTTATGGTAAAACAATAAGCGCCTCCGGCGAGCGATACGAGCAATGTCAATTTTACAATTTGTTTAGTCCCGGAATGTTTATTCCGGGATTTCTTGGGTCAACAGGGAGCGGGAAGAAATCCCGCTCCCTGTTTTTTACCCTTCCAGAATCGTCCAGTCAGAATATGAAATCTGCGTTGAAATGCGTTGGGATACGGTCTCTTTTTTTATTTTACGCTGGAAACTACACAGACTATGAGAATCGCACAAATCACAGACCTGCACATCGGCGAGGAAGGTGAAATGCCCTTCGATGTAGATGTGCGCAGCAACTTCTGCCGAACCCTCGAAACCGTAAAGAGCCTGCGGGCAGATCACATCGTCATTTCCGGTGATCTTTGCCTCCGCGATGGCGAGCGCCGCATTTACGAATGGGTAAAAATGCAACTGCAACAGTTGAATATTCCCTACGATCTGATACCCGGCAACCACGACGATCCCGCTCTGCTGGCGGAAGTTTTCAGCGTGGAAGCTGATTTGCAGGAAGGTGCGCTGTATTTCACCAGAACGCTCGGATCGCATCGCATTATTTTTCTCGATACAACGACCGGTTACCTGCCGCTACTTCAGCGCGAATGGCTGCGACAGCAACTCGCCGGAATCAACCGATCTGCCCTGATCTTTATGCACCACCCGCCGCTGGAAGGGGGCGTACCGCACATGGACGAGCACTATCCGCTGCAAAACCGCGAAGAAGTGCAGGCGATATTTTCTGCGCATCCGCACCCGGTTACGGTATTCTGCGGGCACTATCACGTAGCGAAAACATTGCAACAGAGCAACCTCATCGTCCACATCACGCCGACTACCTATTTTCAGATCGATCAGTTTTCCGAAGCCTTTGCCGTTGACCACAAGCAGCCGGGATTTCGCATTATTGATCTGGAGGATGAACTGCTGCGACACACCGTTCGTTACTTACCGTTTTGAAATTCTCACAAAAAGTGTATTTTTCGATCAGAAAAAATTACCATTATGCCGGAGTTGAATCGCATTTTCGTTTTTGGATGGCTTTTTTTGAGCGCGCTGTACCTGCAGGCGCAAGTTGGTATTTACGACAGTGGCGGGCCACTCATGCCCGAACAGGCCGCTTATGACGTCACCTTTTACGATCTGACGGTGCAGGTTTTTCCGGATGACCGGCGAATCGAAGGAAAGCTGCGGGCAGAAGCACAGATCGTTCATCCCATTGATTGGTTCGTATTGGACCTGG
The DNA here is from genome assembly GCA_964517175.1 of uncultured Saprospiraceae bacterium. Lineage (GTDB taxonomy): Bacteria > Bacteroidota > Bacteroidia > Chitinophagales > Saprospiraceae > JADJNW01. The sequence continues at coordinate 2,174 of CAZFBU010000020.1, read as the reverse complement.
ATACGCTACTGACGGTAAGCTATGCCTGGACCTTTCATAACAGTAAACGGACGAGTCGTTCTTTCCGCCGTGAAGGCGGAAAACTCTGGATATACCTGGGCGAAACCCACCAGCCGGGCACCAGGGCTATGGTAGAAGTGGCATACGAAGGCCAGCCCCACCCCGCTCCAAACGCGCCCTGGGATGGCGGCTTCAGTTGGGCCCAAACGCCCGGCGGCGCGCACTGGATTGCCACATCCTGCCAGGGCGAAGGCGCCGACATTTGGTGGCCGGTGAAAGATCACGTATCCGACGAGCCGGACTCCATGTCGCTGCACGTGCGTGTGCCCGAGCCCCTGGTAGTGGCTTCGAATGGCAGGCTGCGCGAGGTGGAAACGCACCGCGACAAAACCCGCACCTACCATTGGTTTATTTCCAATCCGATCAATACGTATAATGTTGCCTTGAACATTGCCCCCTATCGAACCATCGAGGGCGAAATGGACTGCGTAACCGGCGAAAAATACCCCGTGTTTTTTTATGTCCTGCCGGAAGATTACGAAAAAGGCCAGCAGCTATTTCCTGAAATCCTCGACCACTTGCGTTTTTTTGAAAAATTGCTTGGCCCCTACCCTTTCCGCGCCGACAAATACGGCGTCGCTCAAACGCCACACCTCGGCATGGAGCACCAATCCATCATTGCCTATGGTGCCAATTTCAGCAATCGATCCATGACCGGCGGCACCGACTGGGGCTTTGATGCGCTCCATCAGCACGAGCTTGCGCACGAATGGTGGGGCAACCTGGTAACTAATTCAGACTGGAAGGATATGTGGCTACACGAGGGTTTTGGTTCGTATATGCAACCATTGTACGCCGAAAAACTCCAGGGAAAGGAAGCCTATCAGCGCTACATGCAAAATATGCGTCGCTTCAGCAACAGCCTCGCAGTAGCTCCGCGCGCTACCAAATCTGCCGATGAAATTTACCGCGCTCCCATTTACACCAAAGGTGCCTGGGCGCTGCACATGCTGCGCTACCTGATGGGCGACGACGCTTTCTTCCGGGCGCTGCGCCGCATGGCCTACCCCGAACCGGCAATGGAAAAAATAACCGACGGACGCCAGACCCGCTTCGCTACGACGGATGATTTCCTGCGCATTTGCGAAACAGAATCCGGGCTGAAACTGGACTGGTTTTTTGAGGTTTATCTGCGCCAGCCGGCATTGCCCAGGCTTTATTCAAAAGTAGAAGAAGGAAAAATTACACTGCGTTGGGAATCACCGTTGGACGAAAATTTCCCCATGCCAGTGGAGTTAGAAATCGGCAAATTCCGCCAAAAAATTCAGATACCGCCCAAAGGCATCAGCATTCCCATCAAAAAAGGCGACAAACCCGTAGTGGACCCCGATGGCTGGCTGTTATTTGAAATAGGTCGATAAAATTTGATTTGCCGGAAACCGATCATTAGTTTACATTTTTTTTACACTTCGGGAAAAACAATTCGTTTTCATCTGTCCAATTAGCAAAATGCCAATGTTCGTATTCTTTATTTAAAAAAACAGTAAAGGATACGGGTTTTTTCTATGAAATTCCCACCCCCTCTGCGGTGGGCGCAAGTACATTCTCAATAGAATCAACAGCGACTTGAATATAGGTACTTTTTTTCCATCGATCCTGTTTCATATTTTTTATTATAAATGTATAAAGTATTGGTTGCAAAATAATTCGAATCGTTTTATAACATTAACACTTAAAACTCATTTTTTTATGAAAAGGATTTTCTCAATTTTACCATTATTGTTTTTTGCTGCGCTGGTGATGGGGCAGTCGAAGACAATATCTGGCGTAGTAACCTCTGCGGAGGACGAATTGCCGGTGATCGGTGCTACCATCCTTGTAAAAGGTACATCATCCGGAACTGCGACGGATATTGATGGCAGCTACTCCTTGAGTGTACCCGGGAATGATGCCGTTTTAGTCATATCCTACACAGGGTCAAAGACCCAGGAAGTAACCGTTGGAGATCGTACCGAGATCAATATTGTAATGGAAAGCAGTGTTTCCATTCTGGATGAAGTGGTTGTAACGGGCTACGGCTCACAAGGACGACGCGTGCTGACCAGTGCGGTGAGTTCCGTAAGTGCCGAAGAACTCGAAAATTTACCTACACCCAACGTCGATCAAATGCTGCA
>CAZFBU010000019.1:14584-39132 GCA_964517175.1 uncultured Saprospiraceae bacterium | reverse complement strand
AGTCACAAATGCTTAACACGCAAAATGTCGCCAATTTGATGAAAAGACGTTAATTTTAAGTACAACTTGCTGAAAAAACCGAGTGCAATATGTCCATTGGTGTCATAAGTGTCTTTTTCATTACGCTAACCACCAGTTTTCTGGGTACGCTTCCTTTTGGTCCGATCAATCTCTCCATGGTGGACGTCACGCTGCGCAACAGCCTGCGCGCCGGATTTTGGTTTGCCGTAGCTGCTGCCCTGGTAGAAATGGGGCAATCCGTCGTCGCCCTGTATGGGAGTTCCTGGCTCAACCAGCTAATCTTGCAGAGCCCCTGGTTAAAAATTGTCGGATTCCTCATTTTCATTATTCTGGGATTGATTTTTTATTTCAAAAAAGCAGAAGAGCATGGGAGTACAAAGACGGAAAATACGCTCCGGAGAAGCGGCAATTATTTTACCAAAGGGCTGATAATCGCCCTGCTCAATCCACAAGCGATTCCGTTCTGGCTGGTGGTGCTTGCTTTTTTTCATTCGGCGGAAGTCATGGCGCTCGACAACTCCAGCCCATTTGCCAATATCGTCTCTTTCCTGTTTGGCGCTGCTCTGGGTAAGTTGGGCGCACTGCTGCTTTTTGGTGTGATGAGCCAGACCGTCATTAGCCGGGCTACCCGCATTCGCGAGAACCTAAACCGCATCATTGGCGTCATTCTCATTGCCATCGGCATGGTGCAGGTCATTCTTGTATTGGTGACATAATGAAGTTTCTTTTTTGTGCGTTTTGAATGATAGTTTGTGTAATACCCGATTAATCGGTATTTTTGAATTTATTTTACAAACCAAAAAGCAAGCATCATGAAAAAGCCCTTGAAAGGAATCGTGCTGATGTTCATATCTTCCTTGTTCGTTGCAACAAGCTTCGCTCAGCAAGCGGAGTATGGACAAGCTTCTTATTACGACGACAGTTTTCACGGCAGTGAAACCGCTTACGGCGACAAATACGATAAGAATAAACTGACCTGTGCCCACAAAATTCATCCATACGGATCGGTGTTGCGGGTGACTCGTCTGGACAATAAGCGCGCCGTAGATGTAACCGTCACGGATAAAGGGCCATATCTCAAAGGACGCGTGGTAGATTTATCGCGCCGGGCAGCCGAGCGGCTGGGCATGATTGATGATGGGGTAGTGGATGTAAAAATTGAAGTTATCAGCCGGGGGGGCGCAACGGCAGCATTAAAAGACAATACCCCAAAACCAGCAGAAAAGCCCGTTTCTGACCCTACTCGCCCCAGTAGCTACGATGATCCACTACGGACAACAACACCTGCCACCACTGCCGCCAATCGCTCTACAGCCCGTGATAACAACACGACCAAAACGGAAGAAAGCACAAACATAGCCAATGCTAAGAAAACGGAAACGTCGAAGGGCAGTGACGCTGCCAACAAACAAAACGCCCTAAAGGCACGTCTCGTAGGCAAGGATTATGCGGCCTACGATCTCTACCAGATACAACTGATGCGCCCGGCTAAAAAAGGCTTTGGCGTGCAGGTGGCTTCGCTGGTTACGTACGAGTACGTGCTGCGTCAGGTGGCGGATTTGCAGGCGAAGTCGTTCAGCGAAATCTTGGTCAGCGTAGAAAAAGGCAGCAATAATGCACCGGTTTACAAGATCATTCTCGGCAATTTTGACAGTGAGAATTCCGCCAATAATTATAAGAAAGATCTCAAGCGGAAGTACAAAATTGATGGCTTCGTCATTGATCTAAGCACGGTACAATATTGAGCGAAAAGCGGATCGAAAGAGTAGTGGCTATATCTTACCGCTGCTCTTTCTATTCGGCTATCTGACCGTCACAGTTCCATGCCGACGTTTAAGTGGTATGACTTTTTCCTGCAAATTGGCAACCTCAATATCGGTCGGACGATCGGTAATTTTGAAAAAACTGTTTTCGCCCGGCTCGCCGACTACCTCAAAACAAACCTGATAGAGCGAAGCGCCGTTATCCACAGAATAACTCTGGAGCGAATTGTCCAGCCACAAAAATGTCAGTAATCCTTCCTCGGTTCGGTGTGCGCCAAAGCTTTGCTCCGTGAGGTAGGGCAAATTGAAGTTCTTCACCGCCTCAAATTTCAGTACCTGCCGCCGCCAGGTCATCGTATATTGCATCGAAAGGATTTTCTGGAAGTTTTCAGCCAGCACGTCGATGCAGATGTGATCGCCTTTGGCAGCCTCCATGTCATTCGAGTAAAGCATTATTTCCTGGGCAACACCATTCACCACAGCGGGTTGTTCCGGGGTTTCCTGCGCGGTATTGCGGGCAGCCACAGATTCATTGCCGGATTGCCGAGGAGCTTTGTCATTGGTGCAAAAACTGAAAAGGAGTGCAAGCGCCAGGATTACTATTCTGTTCATGGTCAAATTTTATTTTGCAGTAAAGATAAAATGCTGTGTTCAGAATACAAAAGTTACCGCGGGGCAAGTTGTCGGAATCCACTATTCCTGTACCTCCGGCAGCAACACAATTCGCATAAAATTATCGTAGCTCAGGTATTTTTGAGCGGCGTTTTGAATATTCTCAGATTTTAAACTATCCACAATTTTTGTGTAGTTTTCGAGCAGCATACCGTCCAGCGGCAACCCATTCTGATAGCGCGCCGTCAATTGACCGCTCCAGTAACTGTTTTCTTTTATCGCCTTGATGCGGGTTTGCTTCTGCGTCTCCTTTATTTTTTGCAGATTTTCGACTTCAGCGCCGTGCTGTTTTACATTTTCAATGTCATTTAATGCCGTTTCGACCAGAGAGTCCACCTGTCCGGGTTCGCAGTAGAACGACAAAGTGACGCGGTACTGCTGCTTCGGATGCAGCGTGGGTGTGCCATTGACCGATACGCCATACACCCCGCCTTTGTCTTCTCGCATCGACTCCCGCAGCTTGATGCGCAAAAGATCGAGCATGGCATAAAAGTGGTAGCGATTGCCCTCGGCAAAGTAGTCAAAATCACCGTGGAAAGTCAGTTCGACGAGCGCTTTGGGCGCTTGTCCGCGCACGATAGTCGTGTCAATGCGACCGCGCACAAGATCGGCATTCACATCGCGCCAGCTTTCCTTTCGGTAAATAGCGGGGAGGTTTCCTAAATAAATAGCTATTAAAGGTTTAATATTGCTTACATCAAAATTTCCCACCAGAACAAACGTAAAATCCGACGCATCCGCAAAGCGATCTCGATAGGCAGCATAGGCTTTGTCTATTTGTAGTTGATCGAGATCAGCTTCGCTGAGCATTCGCTCGCGCGGGTGATTATCGTATTTGATCTTATTGCGTTCTTCGTTGAAATAATAATACGGATTCATCATCATGTTTTGCACAATAGAACGCTGACGAGTAACAATTGACTGCAGGGCAGTGGAATCTTTACGTGGTTGTGTGAAATACAAATAAATAAGTTGTAACATGGTTTCCAGGTCATCTGGCGAAGCGTATCCGCCAAATCCTTCGTATCGTTCTGAAATGTAAGGACTTATGCTGACTTTTTTTCCAGCAAGTTTTTTCTGCAATTCCGTCACGCTGAATGCCCCCAGCCCGCTAAAATCAACGATTTGCGCTGCCGAGTATGCATTCATGTAGTCGTCATCGGGGTAGATCGAGTGCCCGCCGGGGCTGAATGCATTGAGCTGGATTTGGTCATTCTGAAAATCAGTCGGTTTTAAAACAACGGTCACACCGTTTGCCAGTTCCAGTTCCCATACATCAACACTTTCGATGTGGCGTTCGGATTTGATTTCCAAAGGTTTAAGCTCTGTTACCAGTAGCGGAGCATCTGACACGGAATCTTCGTAGGGTAGGGGAGTAGCCTGTTCGACTTCGATTAGTAGCTCCATCAGTTCATCCTGCGTTGGCATCGGTACATTTTCTTTTTCCGGCCCGGTGACGATCACAACCCGGCTGTTGCTGCGGAGCCATTGGCGCGGTAGCGGATTAATATCTTCCAGCGTAATCAGCGGCAACAATTCATTGCAAAGCTTTAGGTATTGCTCCGGACTCAAAATCGGGTTCTCATCTAAAAAATGATACGCATAGCGCCCGGCCAGACTCGCCGATTGCATTTTATCGCTTTCGCGAGCGGCGCTTTCCGCCGCTTTCAGAATTTCCGCCTTTTGGCGATCGAGTTCTGATGAGTTGAAACCGTGCAGTTCGGCTCGTCGGGTTTCCAGCAAAACAGCGCGGAGTCCTTCTACTGCCTTGCTTTCGGCGGTAAAAGCCGACACGCTGTAAGTTGCCAGGTCGCCAATGTCATCACCAAAGCCGGACGATGCGAAGGTAAACGGCGGATTTGCCTGCTGCTGCAGCTCAAATAAGCGAGCGCCCAGCATCCGATTGTAAAGCGATCGGGCTAATCTGGTTTTATAATCACCAATGGTTTTGGCTTTTTCTGAAGGGTGTTTATACACGATTTGTACATTGGTAAACGCCGCTTCTTTATCAGTGACGATCGAAAAAGACGTTCCATTGGGTCGGGGCACGGGGTATGCCTGGTGTGCCCGCACTTCGGTTGCTTCCCGTTTTGGAATGGCGCTGAATTGCTGGATGAGTTGCATTTCGATGAAGCGTGCATCAAAGTCGCCCACCGCAATAATAGCCATTAACTCCGGGCGATACCACTCGCGATAAAAACGTTTAATGTCTTCATAATCAACATGCTCGATGATCTCCGGCTTACCAATTGGCAAGCGCTCCGCATAACGCGACCCCTGGTACAATACCGGGTAATATTGTTGTTGCATCCGCTGGTCAGGGCTGAGACGACTGCGCCATTCTGAAATGACGACGCCGCGCTCTTTGTCAATTTCTTCCGGATCAAAAGAAACCGCTCGCGCCCAATCCTCAAGAATAAGCAGCCCTCGCTCCAGCAATTCCAGGCTATCGGTACGCGCCTGGAGCATATATACCGTTTCTTCAAAGCTGGTGTAGGCGTTCAGATCTGCGCCAAAGCGCGTTCCGGTCGATTCGAGATAATTAACCAGATCTTGTTTGGGAAAATTTTTGGTGCCGTTAAAAGCCATGTGCTCCACGAAATGTGCCACGCCAAGCTGATTGGCGTCTTCCTGAAGCGAACCGGCGTGTACGACCAGGCGCAATTCTACCCGGTTTTCCGGCTTTTTGTTTTCGCGAATGTAATAGCGCATGCCATTGGGGAGCGTCCCGATCCGGACGGCCGGGTCAACCGGCAGGGGAGCGTTCAAGTTAATTTGCGCATGTAAACTACTGATTGTCAATAAAAAAGAGAAATAAAGCAAAAAATAGAATGTTTTCATGGACACCGAGTATTTTTTTAAACAACGTTACGTAAAATAACAACCAAAGGCGGCGCTTGTTATTGCGAAGAGGCAAAACAATTATTGAGTAAGAGTGTTCTTTGCTCCGTTTTCAGCCTATTTTTAGAATTCCTGTCCGGAGTCATGGAAGAAATGGAGAGCAGCTTTTTATTTAACATAATATAAATTATAGGAAAAATGATTACATCTTTTAAGCCCGCAAACCGTAGTACGCTGCACCCAGCAATGGTGTTTGGCTGTTGAGGATAATCCAAACCGGTACATTTTCGACCAAATGCCGCAAGCGGCCAACCTCGAATAAATGTGCCAGAAATATGGCTTCCAGTTGGTCGTTCCATATTTTGGGAACAATACCGCCGCCGATGAATAAGCCGCCAACCGCATTGAATTTAAGCGCCAGGCTGGCAGATTCTACCGCAAGATAACGAACGAATAATGCCAGACTTTCCCGGCAAATCGCGTAGCGACCGGCAGTTTCCCCAATAATCTGTGCCGGATCGCCGCTTCGGATTTTTATCGCCAGTTCTTCGGGTTCCGCCCATTTTTCTACATCGCGCAGAAATTGATAAATATTGTAAATTCCCGGACCGGAAATGACGCGCTCCCAGCTTACGTGATTATATTGTTTAGAAAGATATTCGTAAAATCGGCAATCCTGCGCGCTGCGTGGAGCAAAATCGCAATGCCCACCTTCCGAAGCGAAGGGATGCAATCCTGTGCCGTCCCAGAACATTCCCGCCTCCCCCAGCCCGGTTCCCGGCGCAATAATTGCAGCATTTCCAGACAGCGTCTCGTTCCCGGTGTGCACGTTCCGCAGCTCCGCAGGCTGCAATACCGCCAGCCCGTAAGCATTGGCTTCCAAATCGTTTACCAGTTTTATATCTTTGATTGACAGGTTTTTACGAAGATTACTTAAATCAATTTCCCAGGTAAGATTGGTCATTTTGACAACCGTACTGTTCACCGGACCGGCAACAGCTATGCACAATTTATCGGGGCGGGTCTGTACCTTTTCAAGAAAATCCCGCAGGATAAGAGCCAGCGACGCCCATTCGCGGGAAGCATATACGTTCCTTTCTACGACGGTCAAACTGCCATTTTGAAGCCTGAATAACCCCACATCGGTTTTCGTACCGCCTACATCCGCCGCCAAAACCGTACTTTCGTCCGGCAAAGCCACGTTAGCCGGAAATGCAATTGGAATATGCATGATATCTATTTGTAATCGTACAAAATGGACATTTACGGTTTTACCGTTGTATTTCTGAAACTCTCGCTGTTTGTCAGCACTTTACCCGGCAAGTGTTGCGTTAGCTGTCCTTCTTTTACGATGAATTCGCCATTGATGATTACCTGCTCGATTCCGCTCGGGTACTGATGCGGCTCGAAAAACGTAGCGTTATCCTTGATTTCATCCAGATCGAAAATGGTGATATCTGCCTTATACCCTTCCCGGAGCAGTCCGCGTTCCCGAAAGCCCATGAATTGCGCCGGCAGGCTGGTCATGGAACGAATGGCGTGCTCCACGGTAATAATGCCGCGTTCTTTGGCGTACCAGGCGATTTTTCGCGGAAATGTGCCGTAATAACGAGCGTGTACGGAGCGCCCGCCCGGCAATCCCAGTCCGGCATCAGAAGCAGTGATAACCCAGGGCTGCTGCGCCAGGATTTCGATATCCTGCTCCGAGAGTGAAAAGCCACGCAAACGCCCACCACCCGGGCGCTCAGGATCGCCATTTTGCTGCAGGTAAATTGCTACTTCCACCAGATTAAGTTGCTTTAAATCAGCGACTTGCGCCAGGGATTTTCCGATTAAACTCGAATCGGGATATTCAAATACAACAATGTTTTCCGATCCGCCCCGGCGTTCGATTTCCCGCTCGATGTCGCGCACCAGCTTTGCTCGCTCTTCCAGATCATCCCACACCCGCGTTACCGCTTCCGTGTAGGAGACTTTTTCCGGTTCTGCATTTGCACTACTGCTGCCTCCGCTTGATGACCAGCGGTCACGACTCAACGCCCAGTCCGGAATCAGCACCGTATTTCCGTCCGTACCGGTTGTATTGTAGGGGTACTGATCCGCCCAGACCTCTACCCCACGCGCCCGCGCGGTGTTGATGAGGTTGACGATGGCCGTACTAACGCCCCAGAAATCAGCGCCTTTCACCTTGATGTGTGTTGCGCAGGACGGAACGCCCGTAGCTTCGGCAATTTTAATGACTTCGCGAACATTGTCGAGAATAGTACCCGGCGATTCGCCATGTTGACTGGGCGTGTACCACATCGGATCAGAACCGGAAAAGCGCTCGTGCACCATATAAATGCCACCGTATTTTTTGACTTCCTTTACCAGGTCAATTACTTCCTCTGTATTACTCCAGCGACCGGGCACATATTCCAGACCCGCCGATAAGCCAAAAGCTCCCGCTTCCATGCCTTCGCGGATGGAGACCTTCATTTTCTCGATTTCTTCCGGCGTTGCAAAGCGCTGGTGGTCATCGCCCATAGCCGTGAAGCGAATGGTGTTGTGCCCTACCAATAGCGCTACATTGGGACCCACGCCACCTACCTCAATTTCCTGGCGTTGAGCAGCGATGGAGCGCTGGCTGCGCCCGTCGTGATTGACCACAAGCGTCGTGACGCCCTGCATCACCATATTGTGCGCTGCACGGAGCAACGGATTTTGCGCCCGGATGCCATTGCGATGCCCGAAGGTGTCGTCGGCGTGCGAGTGAATATCAATAAAGCCCGGGCTGACAATCTTGCCTTTGGCATCGATGATCGTTTTGGCTTGCCTGCTTTCAATGTGCCCGATTTTCACAATTTTATCGTCTTTCACGGCAATATCTGCGTAAAACCATGGATTGCCGCTGCCATCCATGATTCGACCGTTCAGAATCAGAATGTCATAAACATCCTGCGCTCCTGCTGAGAAGCGAATCAATACAATTAAAGCGAAAGTCAACCAAAGAGGACGTATGCTCATTTTTGCAAGTTGGTTTTAGTGTTTTTGAAAACTATAAAAGTATTAATTTTTCTGATTTTATGAAGGTGATGGCGGGCAAATACAGACACCAATTTATATCTTTACGATAAACACAAACTTATGAGCCGTTTTATTGCCTGCCTCTTTTTTTGGGTTTTTGCCTGCAATGCCACATATTCCCAGCGTATTTCCATAGAAAGAGAGCATCGCGACAGTCTATTGGTGATAATCGGTCGCAACACACTTCCTGCCGTTGTTGCTGTTCATTTTACTTCCAGGACAGATGATCTAAATATCAAAGAGTGGCATCGTTTACCGAATGACAGTGAACCCCACGATCTTTTTCAAATAGCAAAATCAAAAATTCCGGACGGCAAGGATTTCGACGATCTCATTCGGGTCGTTTATTACATTGGTGATCCCGGCAATGCACAACCTGACAAAAAATACCGCTACCACTACCCTTTTGCCCGCGGCAAAGCATCAAAAATAATACAAGGTTACAAAGGAAGTTTTTCGCACGATTCCGCAAGGTCAAAGTACGCCATTGATTTTGAAATGGCAGTTGGCGATACGGTTTATGCGGCGCGGGAAGGCGTTGTTGCCTGGTTGGTTGAACACAACACAGAAGGCGGCCCCAGCCGAAAGTATCAAGATAAAGCCAATGAAATCGTCATTGCGCACGAAGATGGTACGCTTGCATTTTACAGCCATCTTGATTCTCAGGGGGCACTTGTTGAAATCGGGGATCAAGTATCCAAAGGCGAAGCAATTGGCATTTGTGGCCTCACCGGATTTACCACTACGCCGCACCTGCACTTTGTGGTTCGGATCGTTGCAGCCAGTGGCGAAGTCGTTGCAATTCCCATCAGATTTGAACAAGGAAAGGGCAAAAAGTTGAAGCAAGGCACCTACTCCAGCCATTGAGTTGCAATTCCTGATCGTTATTCGGCAGAAAGTTCTAATTTTGCCGCTCAGGTAACGAAAAACAATGCACGAAGCATGAGCGAGCAAAAAACATCCCGACACTTTGAGACCGATGCCATCCGCACCCAGATGCCCCGCACTATCGCAACGCATCCGGCTTCCACGACGCATTCTAAACTGAGCGAAGCAGAACGCCAACAAGTCGGCATTACCCCCGGATTGATCCGCATTTCGGTGGGATTGGAGCACATCGACGATGTCCGGGAGGATATTTTACAGGCTTTAGGTAATCAGTTTTGATAATTTTTGTTTTTAAAATTGAAAAGAAAATTTTATCTGAGTAAAATAAATGATTAATAATCCACTCATTTCCATCGTCATGGCAGCCAAAGATACCGAGCCGTATCTGGAAGCCTGCCTGGATTCTATTTTGGCGCAGACTTACGAAAATTGGGAACTGATTGCCGTGAACGATCACTCCAGCGACCGCACTCCGGAAATATTGCAGGACTATGCCGCGCAGGACGAACGCATTCGCGTTTTTCACAGCGACCGCCCGCGCCTGATCCCGACTTTGCAGGTAGGCTATGCGCAATGCCGGGGCAGCCTCATCAATCGCATGGATTCGGATGATAAAATGCCGGATTACAAACTTCAGGTCATGCTCGACGAATGGCTCAAGCACGGCAAGGGCACCATCGTTGCCGGTGGCACGGAGCATTTCGTGGATGAAGGTGAAGTTGGTGACGGCTTCCGGCGCTACGAAGCCTGGCTCAACGAAGTGGCGCGGCGTGGCACACACTACCAGGAAATCTACCAGGAATGCGTCATTCCATCGCATTGCTGGCTGATTCACAAGGAAGATTTTGATGCGGTGGGGGCATTTGATCCCATCGTCTATCCGGAGGATTATGATCTTTGCTTTCGCTTTTACCGGCATGGATTAAAAGTTGTCGGTTTAAACAAAGTGCTGCACTACTGGCGCGACCGCTCCAATCGCATTTCGCGCACCTGGGAGGAGTACAAAGACAATCGCTACTTCGATCTAAAGTTGCGCTACTTTTACGAACTCGACCGCGATCGCTCCCGACCGCTCGTGCTCTGGGGCGCGGGGCGTAATGGCAAGGATATGGCAAAACTTTTGCTGGAGCAAAACGACCAATTCCACTGGGTTTGTGACAATGAAAAAAAGATCGGGAAAGATATTTATGGCGTGCGCATGGCACATTTTGAAAGCATTCCAAACCTGGATAATCCGCAGATTATGATCGTCGTCTCCTCACCGGATGATAAGGCTGAGATTCGTCGGCAATTGGCAGCTTGGGAAAAAAAACCAGTTGCAGACTTCTGGTTTTTCAACTGATCTTTTCATCAAAATGTGTTTTCTTTGCAATCAAAAGCCGTCGCATGAGCCGCATTTTATACTATTTGTTGCTGAAGCCTCTCTCCTACCTGCCGTTGTTCGTTTTATATGTGCTTTCGGATGGCATTTATGTTTTATTGTATCGCGTGGCAGGCTTTCGCAAAAAAGTGGTTTTGAACAACTTAAGAAACTCATTTCCAGAAAAAAGCGAAGCGGAAATTCTGGACATTGCCGCAAAATTCTACCAACACCTGTGCGATATCATCATCGAAGCCATTCGCATGTTCAGTATGCCAAAGGAAGAATTGCTGCGCCGCTGCCCGGTAACCAATCCGGAAATTTTTGACCATTACGCCACTCAGGGCAAAAGCGTTATTATCGTTGCCGGGCACTACAACAACTGGGAACTGGCGGCCGTGGCTTGTGGCCCGCAGGTTTCCCACAATACGATGGGCATCTACCACCCTTTGTCGGATACATTCATGGATGAGAAGCTCCAGCGGTCGCGGTCGCGATTCGGGTTGGAATTGGTACACAAAAAAGAGGTAAAACAGTATTACGAAGATAATAAACACCGATTGATTGCCTCCATGTACGGCTCAGATCAATCGCCCAGCAATGCTCAAAGAGCTTACTGGATGACCTTTTTAAACCAGGATACGGCGGTAGCCTATGGTGCAGAAAAATACGCTAAAGAATACGATCAGCCCGCGGTATATGGCGCGATCTCCAAGCTACGACGTGGATATTACGAAATGACGTTTCATCCTTTGGAAGATCATTCTGCGGAAAGCCCCTACGGTCGCATTACCGAATTACATACGCAAATGCTTGAAAAGCAAATCATTGAAGCGCCCCAGTACTGGCTCTGGACGCACAAGCGCTGGAAAAAAAAGCGCGAGGAAGCGATGTAGTCAAAACAAGCGCAACTGACCGTCTTTATATTGTTCGTGCAATTCCAGGTTGTATTTCGGATAAACTTTATCCTGAAAATATTTCTTTTTTGCTAACTGAAATTGCTGTCTGATCATCTCCGCGATGTTGCCCTCGCCGCGCATACGCGTGCCGAAGCGGCTATCGTTGAGCTTGCCACCGTGGCAGTCGCGGATGCGATTCAGCACGCGATCGGCACGATCTGGCATAGCTTTGCGAATCCAATCCTCGAAAATTTCAGCGATGTCGCCATTCAGTCGCACGACCGTGTAAGCAATGGACAGTGCGCCCATTTCCGAGACGCGTTCCGCCATTTTTAAAATTTCGTGATCGTTCAAACCGGGAATGATTGGTGCCAGCATCACATTCACCGGAATCCCGTTGTCGGCAAGGGTTTTGATCGTTTGCAGGCGGCGCTGCACCGAAGCCGTTCGTGGTTCGAGCAATTGCCGCAAATCCTCATCCAGCTTCGTCACCGATACGGAAACATGCACCAGGTTTTCTGAAGCTAATTGTTTTAAAATATCCAGATCGCGCAGGATCAGGCTATTTTTAGTAATCAAACCCACCGGATGCCGGTATTTCCAAAGGACTTTCAGAATCTGTCGTGTGATGCCAAATTTTCGTTCCGCCGGCTGGTAGCAATCGGTATTGCCGGCAAGCATGATGGGAATCGGCTGCCATTTCGGTTTGCGGATAGTTGCTTCCAGAATTTTCGGGGCATCTTTTTTCACCAGGATTTTTTGTTCAAACTCCAAACCAGCGCTGTAGCCCCAGTACGGGTGCGTGTTGCGGGCGTAGCAATAGATGCAACCGTGCTCACAACCCTGGTAGGGATTGAGCGAGTACGCCATACCGATGTCCGGGCTATTGACTTTGTTGAGAATGGTTTTCGGATAGACCTCGATGTACTGCGTTTTCAGCGGGTCCCGGTCTTCTTCCTCCCACGCTTCCGGCGGCACCGGCTGATCGTCGTACACCAGATTATGGTAAGGATTCGGGGTGTTAATTTGCGCGCCTCTTCCTTTTAGAAATGGTTGATTACTCATTATTTTAATTTTTTCGACGACCAGACACAGCCGGTGCAGGCTTCAAATTTAAAACAAAAAGTTTTACAAGACAAGGCTGGAAAAAATAATCCGGATTTTTATTTATTTTGCTCCATCACCTCAAGGAACCGGCAGACTATAAAACCGCAAAACCGTCATTATGACCCGCAAAGACTTTTTCAAAGGACTGGCAATTGGCACGATTTCCGCACCGGTGGTCATTCGAGCGCTTACCGGCAATAGCATTGCGCAAAGCGGCTCTTCTGCCAGCATCATCACCGATAAGAAATATCGCTGGAAAATGGTGACCACCTGGCCCCCGGGCTTTCCGGTGATCGGCGAGACGTGCCAGCTCTTTGCCGATATCGTCCAGGCGATGTCCGGTGGCCGCATGGAAATCCGGGTCTTCGGCGGTGGCGAACTCGTGCCGGCGCTGGAAACTTTCGATGCGGTATCGAACGGCACGGCGGAAGTTGGCAACGGCGCGGCGTACTATTGGGCGGGCAAATCACCGGCGACACAGTTTTTTGCATCGGTGCCATTTGGCATGAACGCGCAGCAGGTTACATCCTGGATATTGGCGGGTGGCGGATGGAAACTCTGGGAAGATTTATACGCTGATTTTGGCATCGTGCCCATGCTCGGCGGCAATACCGGCATGCAAATGGGCGGTTGGTTCAATCGGGAGATCAATAGCGTGGCTGATTTGCAGGGTCTGAAAATGCGCATCCCCGGGCTTGGCGGCAAAGTATTGGCGAAAGCGGGCGGCTCGCCGGTACTGCTGGCAGGGGGTGAAATTTACACCAGCCTCGAGTTGGGGGTAATTGACGCGACTGAGTGGCTGGGGCCTTTCCACGATAACCTGATGGGCTTCGATGAAATTGCAAAATATTATTACACGCCCGGTTGGCATGAGCCTGGTACGGCGCTGGAATTTATTTTCAACAAACGAAAATTTGATGAATTACCCACTGATTTACAAACAATTGTACGATCTGCGGCTATGCATTGCAATGCCTGGATGCTGGCACAAATGGAAACGCATAATGCCGAAGCATTAGCTAACATGCGCGAAAAAAATATCGACATTCGCTCTTTTCCCAAAGAAGTACTGGACCGGCTGCGCACTTACACAGAGGAAGTCATCGCTGAAGTGACCGCACAGGACCCGGCAGCCAAGCGGGTGTACGAATCGTACGATGGCTTCCGCCGCAAGATCAACGCCTGGGCGAATATTTCCGAAAAAGAATATTACAACAATCTCGACTTTGGGTGATCCGCATCACATTTTTTTTGGCAGCAGTCCCCTACCTTTCGCGGAAAAAAAGGTATGAAACAGATTGCATGTACGTTGATTTTCAGCTTCTCTGCACTGGTATTTGTACAAGCACAGGAACATGCGGATATTCCCCATAAATCCGCTCCTCACTTTCGCATCGCCGGTTTGATCGGGCATACATTCATCCCGACGACTCCCAACGGGCACAACCGCACCATTATCCCCTCCTGGGGCTTCGATATCGAATACTGGTTCAGTCACAAATGGGCGATTGGTTTGCACAATGATATGGAGATTCAGTCTTTTGTGATCGAGCGTGGGCAGGACGAATTCCTGGAGCGGGAATATCCGCTGGTACTTACGCTGGATGCCCTGTACAACATCAAAAATGGTTTGGTGCTTCAGTTTGGGCCCGGGTACGAAATTGAAAAAAATGAAAGCTTTTTTCTCATTCGGGCCGGTCTGGAATACGAAATTGAAATGAATCATCACTGGGACATCTCCCCTACCATTTTCTATGACAACCGTTTTAATGCCAATGACACCTGGACGGTTGCACTCGGCATCGGCAAGCGATTTTAATTTGAATCGACAAAGCCCATTGCCAACTCGGGAAAGAAAATAATCAGCAGCAGGAAAATCAACTGAATAATAACAAAAGGCACAATACCCCGATAAAGCTGCTGGGTTGTCACTTCCGGAGGCGCTACGCCTTTCAGGTAAAAAAGGGAAAAACCAAAAGGCGGCGTCAGAAAGGAAGTTTGTAAATTCAAAGCAATCAGAATGCCAACCCAAACCAGATCGACGCCCATTTGCTGGAAAATCGGCGCGACCACCGGCACGATGATGAAAATGATTTCAATGAAATCGATAAAAAAACCGGCAACAAAAACTACAACCATTACCAACAGCAGAAACATCATGGGGGTGAGGTTGGCATTTTTGACCAAATCAGAGAGATAAACGTCGCCGTTCATTTCGCGAAAAACAAGCGAAAAAGTGGTAGCGCCCAGCAAAATGATAAAAACCATGCAGGTCAGGTGAGTCGTTTCCTGCATCACCTTGCGCAAAACCGACATATTGAATTTACCTTCGGTGATGGTCAGAATGGTAGCGCCTAATGCACCTACGCCTGCTGCCTGCGTCGGCGTTGCCCAACCGGCAAAAATAGAACCTAACACGGCAACGATCAGCAATAAAGGCATGACGAAAGCCCGGATCAATCGCCCGAGAAATCCCTTTTTCCGGAACGCTGCAATCTCCTCGGGCGGCATTGCCGGTGCAGCTTTCGGACGAATGATTGAAATGACAATAATGTAAACAATGTAAATTGCCACGAGCAGAAAGCCCGGCACAAAAGCTGCCTTGAAGAGGTCGCCAACCGGCCGGTTCAGTACGCTGCCCAGTAGCACCAGTACGATGGACGGCGGTATGATTTGCCCCAGCGTGCCGGCAGCGGCGATAGAGCTGGTCGCCAACTCCGGCTGGTAGCCGCGCTTGAGCATCGTGGGCAGGCTGATCAGCCCCATTGTCACAACCGTTGCGCCAACAATGCCGGTGGAAGCGGCCAGCAACGCGCCTACCACCACTACCGAAACCGCCAACCCCCCGCGCATTCGCCCAAAGAGGATTGCCATCGTCTCCAGCAAACTTTCCGCCAGCCCGGAGCGTTCCAGCATGATGCCCATGAAAATAAACAGAGGTACCGCGATCAGTACGTAGTTGGTCATAACGCCCATAAAGCGCGAAGGTAAAGCCGTGAAGGCGGTCGGCTCCAGAAAGCAAAAAGCGTAGATAATAGACAAGCCGCCCAGCGTAAACGCTACGGGATAGCCGTAGAGGATTAAGACAAAAATGCTGATAAACAGAATAATCGCAATGACTTCCATGAGCGTTTATGCTTGAATACTATCTTCTGCCGCTGCCGAATCAACGGTTTTTCCGCTGAGAATCAGCGCCGCACGAATGGTGCTCGATACACCTTGCAACAATAACAGCAGCATACCGATAAGTATCGAAAATTTGATCAGGTAGCGAGCTGGCAGACCTCCCGGGTCGGGGGAGTTTTCATTGATTCTGTAAGATTCCATCGCATAACCATAGGATGTATAAACAATGGCCACACACCAAGGAATGAGGAAAAGCAGGTTGCCGATCAGATCGGTCAATGCCCGATCTTTCCGCGAAAAGCGCAGGTAAAATAAGTCCACGCGCACGTGCCGGTCGTGCTTGAAGGCATAACCCGCGCCCAGCAGAAAGATCAGGGCAAACAAATGCCACTCCAGCTCGGTGGCCCAGGTCGTGGCCCACCCGAGTTGCCGACTCAGGACTTCGTAACACACCATCAGGACGAGCAGGGCTGTCAGCCAGGCGGTCCCCTTCCCCACTGCTTCGTTCAGCCGGTCTATTCCATTGGCGAGTCTTTCCAATTGCTTTCGCATGAATCAGAAAAATTGTTTTGTAAAGCGGGAAAATTACAAAAGAATTGGAGAGCAAAGGCAATATTCCAAAATAAAAAAATCCGAAGCCACACCTGGACTTCGGACCAAAAGTCTATCACAAATGCTAGTTATTCAATAAGTACCTCGATCATAGCGATCCAGATTCAAAAATTCGATAATCTGAATGAGCTTGTAAGCATAGCGCTTATCCGTAGCGTAGCCCGCTTTTTTCAGGCCATGCGCCCATTTTTCGTAGTCCATGCCATAGTTTTTCAGGTGGCTGTAACGGCTGCCTTGCAACAACATGGAATGCTCGCGGTAACTTTCCCAGGCAGAATCAAAAACGCGAAACATATCGTAGATATCGTCATCCGAATAATTGCGACAGGTGCATCCCCGGCACTTCGAGCGGCACTTGATGCCAAAGTGATTATTCGATTCGGTGGACAGGCGGCTCTCGCCGGCATTGGATTCCAGCAGCCCCTGCGCCAGGGTAATACTTGCCGGAATGCCGTACTTTTGCATTTCCTGCAAGGCAACCGGGGCGTATTTTTCTACATAGCTCCGACAAATGGTCAGCTTTTGATTTACGACCGCCTGCGGAATATTTTTGCGCTTCGCATAGGTCGGACTGAGAATGGGCGTGAGGTTTGCCATTGTGTTCGCAATGGGCACCTCGCCTGATTTTCGCTTTTTTAGTTCCGCTGCATTGATATGCTCGTGCCCCTTGAGTTTCGCAGGCATCGCACTTGCTGTTTGCGAATCAGTCGATACCTTTTCTTCTTCTAATATTATCCCATCGGTACTCAAACCAAATTCAATGCTGATATCCTTGCTGAACAAAACATAAATGCCCAGCCCCAGCAGGAGCAGTTGAAACCAATTCCGGCTCAAATAACCTCCTGAACGATGTACTTTGTAATTTGCCTGACGAACATGGTTAGGTATCGTTGTTTGCATAATCTGAAACTTTTGATTGAAACACCTGGGCAAATTTAAACTATTTGTGTTTTATTTCCAATAAACACAAACAAAAAGTTTGCTTTTAAGCTTTTTTATTTGAATCCTTTTTTGCCATCGCAGAAGTATGTAAATTTAGCGCCGTTATTCAACTTAGTGTAAAAAATACACTAGTTTCACATACTTTAACCGAAGATAGCGGTATGACGAAAATAATTGTAGATAGCGGCTCTTCAAAAGCGGATTGGCGGGTTGTTGAAGACCACCAGGTAGTATTCAGCGTAAGCACACAGGGGTTCAATCCGGTTTTCCATTCGGATGAATTGATTTATGAGGAAGTGAACAAGGTATTCGAGTTGCACACAGCGCTGAAAACGGCAGCGCAGATTCATTTCTATTGTGCCGGCTGCTGGGATGTAAAGCGGAAAAATGTGATCCGGAAAGCGCTGGAGCGATTATTTTCGAATGCCGACATCGAAATAGAACATGATCTGCTGGGGGCAGCAAGGGCCGCCTGCGGGCACGAAGCGGGCATCACCTGCATTCTGGGGACGGGATCAAATTCCTGCCTTTACGATGGCAAAAGCGTTATCGACAACATCACAAACCTGGGCTATCTGTTGGGGGATGAAGGCAGCGGCACTTTTTTGGGCAAGGCGCTGATTCGTTCTTTCTTCTACCGGGAAATGCCGGGCGAGTTGCGTCGGGAATTCGAATCGTATGTGCCGGGCGGTAAGTCAGGTATCCTGGACCAGGTGTATGGCAAACAAACCCCCAATGTTTATCTGGCTTCCTTTGTGCCCTTTCTCTCGGAGCACCGCGACCATCCTTTTATTCTGAAAATTTTATACGAATCTTTCGCTTTGTTTATTGACCGGCACGTCAGAAAATACAAAAATCATAACGATTTACCCATACATTTTATCGGTTCGGTTGCCCATCACTTCCAAAACATTCTTAAAATTGTGCTCGAAGAACGAAGCATGCAGGCCGGAAAGTTCATTCAAAAACCAATCGATAACCTCGTTGCTTTTCACGTATCTTCGTCATTGGTCAATCAAAAGTAAAATACGCCTCGTATGAGCAAGGAAATTAAGCGAATTGCCGTGTTTACCTCCGGCGGCGATGCCCCGGGCATGAACGCGGCCATCCGGGCAGTGGTCCGCACAGCTTCTTTCAACAACCTCCACGTCTATGGCATTCAGCGCGGCTACGAAGGTATGATTGATGGAAACCTCAAGCGGCTCGAACCTCGGGATGTAGGCAATATTATCCATCGGGGCGGCACTTTTCTGCGTACGGCGCGCAGCGAGCGGTTCCGTACCCCGGAAGGTCGCCGGGCCGCTTATGAATCACTACTTGCCTACGATATTGATGCCTGCATTGCCATTGGTGGTGATGGTACGTTCACCGGAGCGCATATCTTCGCTCAGGAATACGATATCCCTTTCATCGGCATTCCGGGTACGATTGATAATGACTTGTACGGTACGGATCTCACCATCGGTTTTGATACGGCCGTAAATACAGCGGTAGAAGCGGTAGATAAAATCCGGGATACAGCGGATTCGCACAACCGGCTTTTCTTTGTGGAAGTCATGGGGCGGCACGCCGGCTTTATCGCCCTCAACACTGGCATCAGCAGCGGCGCGGAAAGCGTACTCATTCCGGAAAAAGAAACGACGATTGAGCAATTGATTGAAACCCTGAAAAAAGGCGCCAAGCGAAAGAAACTATTTAGCCTGGTGATTGTAGCGGAAGGGAATCAGTTGGGTAATGCCAATGAAATTGCCAATATGGTGAAGGAACGCTTTGACTACTACGACAGTAAAGTTACCATCATCGGGCACCTGCAGCGCGGGGGTGCGCCCACTGCAACAGATCGCGTGCTGGCCAGCCGCCTGGGCTTCGCCGCAGTGGAGGGGATTATCAGCGGTAAAGCGAACGCAATGGCGGGTATTCTCAATGATCAAACTGCATATACACCTTTCGAGGAGGCTATTTCCAGGCCCAAAGGCGTGAAAGACGAAATGCTACGTCTGGCGGAAATTCTGGCGATCTGACGCTGTTTTCCACAGTAAAACCGCTAGCGGAATCAGGAAATGCGGGAAGCGGAGCAGGCTTTCGTGTAACCATTGTAGCCAAAGGTTTTGCAAAAAATCAAGGTGAAAATGCACCCAGATGCGGGCAATGCTGGTGAAAAAACCCCACCCTACGCAATAGCCCAGCGCTAAAATGCCCGGCCACCCCGGCAAAAAAATCATTAGGCTGACCAGAAAATCCAATGTACCAACGATTTGCAGAAAAACAACCGCCTGCTGGTTATTAACATGCAGAATGTACATCGTCATTTCCATAAAACCAACCGGACGCGGATAATACCCTACCGCATAAAGTCCATGACAGGTAAACGTGAGCGCTATGGCAATTTTCACCCACAGTATCGTCTTTGGCGTAAAGGTTTGTTTTTGCCATAAGGCAATGAGTAACAACGGACTCGACCACTGCAGCGCATATTCAAAAAATTGCCCCAGATGAAAGAATTTTTCTTTTGCGTACAAAGCCGCCAGTACGATCAGGCTAAAACTCCCGATGTAAAGCAACGGCTTCACCAGATGTGCTGCCTGCCGGATGAAAATAGCGCCCAGCCCACAAAGCAGATACAGCGTGCCAATACTGCGCACCAGCAACTGAATGGCACCGTCAGACGTCGAAACATACTGCTGCCAGGAAATCCCCAAAATGCCTTCCACCAGCCACCGCATCCAGTCTTCATCCCAGAGTAAAGCGGTGTAAGGTGCATCCCAATAGAGATGCTGCCACGCACGCCCCAGAAAGACCGCAAACGTGGCTGTTTGAACAATAAAAAACATTCGGAGGAAGTGTTTTTCCCGCATGATGCTTAAATTCCCGTCGGCAATTCAAATTATTAACAACCAAAATACACACCTGAGATGAGTTTTGCAATTATTTACATCACCCATGAAAGCGAAGCCGAAGCCCGGCGCGTAAGCGACCACCTGCTGGAAGAGAAACTGGTAGCTTGCGCCAATATTTTTTCCATTACCAGCGCTTACTGGTGGGAAGGTGATATACAATACGAAGGAGAATGGGTTTCTATTGTGAAAACAATCCCCGGAAACTGGACCGCCTTGCAACGAGCCGTGGAGGAAATACACCCTTACGAGGTGCCCTGCATTATGAAAATAGAGGCAGAAGCCAACGCCGCCTACGAAAAATGGATACGCGAATCCGTTGAGAGGAAGCAGTAGCAGCCAGCAGTTCCCGTACGGGTACTAAGCTCATTCCTGATACTCCGCTTCTTCGTGGTGCAGCAAAAATGCCTTGAGAAAGGCATCAATATCGCCGTCGAGTACCGCATCGGTCTGGCTGGTCTGATACCCTGTCCGGTGATCTTTCACCCGGCGGTCGTCCAGTACGTAGCTGCGGATTTGCGAGCCCCATTCATTTTTCATCTTCCCGGATTCCACCTTTTCTTTTTCGGCACGTTGCTTTTCCAGCTCTATTTCGTACAATCGGGATTTCAGCATTTGTATTGCCTTTTCCCGGTTCTGTATCTGCGAACGTTCCTGCTGGCATTCGACCACCACGCCGGATGGCAGGTGTCGAACCCGCACTGCCGATTCGGTTTTGTTCACGTGCTGCCCACCTGCGCCGCTGGAGCGGAACGTGTCCCATTCCAGATCAGCCGGATTGATCTCTACTTCAATGCGCTCGTCAATCAGCGGGTGTACGAATACGGAAGCGAAGGAAGTCATTCGCTTGCCTTGTGAATTGAACGGACTGACCCGTACCAGGCGATGCACGCCATTTTCACCTTTGAGCATGCCGTAGGCAAAGTCGCCGTTGATCTCCAGCGAAACACTCTTAATACCAGCCACGTCGCCATCCTGACGGTTCAGTTCGCTCAGTTTGTGCCCCTCTTTCTCCGCCCACATGACGTACATACGCATAAGCATATCCGCCCAATCGCAAGCCTCTGTGCCGCCCGCGCCGGCGTTGATTTCCAGGATGCAGCCGAGTTCGTCTTCCGGCTGATTGAGCGTAGAACGGAATTCCATGTCTTCTACTGCAGCCAGGGCTTCCTCGTACTTGACTTGTAGTTCCGCTTCACTTACTTCGCCTTCTTTAAAAAATTCAAGCATGACGCCCGCGTCTTCTACTTGCTGCTTCACCGTATCAAACTGCTTGACCCAGTTTTTATGGCTTTTCAATGTTTTCAGCACATTTTGTGCTTCGTCCGGATTATTCCAGAAATCAGGATTAAGCGTAAGCTGCTCTTTTTCTTCTATTTGTCTAAGCCGTTCATCGACGTCAAAGATACCTCCTAAGAGCGGCGAGCCTGTTTTCCAGGCTTTTAAGTTGTTCTGCTGTCATAGCGTCAACGTTTTAGGAATGAAAGATCCAACAAAAAGTTCCCTCTGGGAAATGCCGCTTTTCCGTTGGTCTTGAAATAAGAAACATATCGGAATGGCCGCGTTGCCATTCCAATATGAAATGTCGAATATCGAAAATTAGTTCACTTTCACCAGTTCTATGTAAAAGATCAGCTCCGAGCCACCCGGAATGACCGGAGGAGAACCTGCTTCGCCGTAGCCCAGCGACGCCGGAATGAAAAGGAATCCTTTGCCGCCTTCTTTAAACATCGGGATACCCTCGTCCCAGCCCTGGATGACACTGCCCTGCCCCAGCGTAAAAGCAAAAGGCGCTCCCTGAGCGAAGGAGTTGTCGAACATAGCGCCGTCGGGCAATGCACCGTAATAGTGCACTCGCACCAGCTTGCCCGGAGCAGCCTGCTTGCCGCTGCCTTCTTCGGTCACCAGATATTTCAAACCGGCCTCCGTTGATTTGAGCTGATCGTTCAGAGCACCGGCATTGTATTGGTTGATGATACTTGTCACGTTCTCCGTGATTTCCGGCAGGCGCGCCTGCGCATCTTCGCGTTCTACGCGTTGTTTTTCGCGTTCTGCCGTAGCATCCTGCTGGAAGGTCGTTTCATTCTTGATGTTCGTCAATACCACATCGTAGTACATTTCTTTCGCATCTTCAAATCCGGGTGGTTTGTTCGGAATGGTATCCAGATTGATGATAACCGTCACGCTATCCCCTACGCTCATAAATCGCAGCACTTCCTCTACCGGCGAAGGCGTACGGCCGGGTGTTTCCGCGGTCGGAATCTGTAGGAATGGCTCCTGCCCGTAGTCGCGGCTGGCATAGAGCACGGAATCCTGATTGCGCATTTGTGCATGGAAATACACATAATCCCCTGGATTTGGTGCTCCGCCGCCAGATTGGGTGTGAACGATGTATTCGTAACCGCTTGGCGTCACTTTTTTCTCTTCCTGGCAGCCCGTAAAAAGCAGGGCAACGAAAGCGACAGCAATAAATAAATTAACTCTCATAAAGTTTTGTTTATAAATGATTTGTATAAATTTAGTCTGCTAATTGGTCTTTATACTGCGGCAAGATACCCTTAAATTTCCTTACCGTAGATTTTAACGTCTGAAAAGAATAGCCGCCCGAGGCATTTTTATGTCCACCGCCTTTGAAATGCTTCCTCGCAATTTCCTGCACGGAAAAATCACCTTTGGAGCGCAGGGATAATTTGACGATGGTGGGTTGCTCGGTGATAAAAGCCGCCAGTTTAATATCTTTCATCATCAACAAATAATTGACGATACCTTCCGTATCTCCTCGCTGAATATCAAAGCGCGTGTAATCTTCTTTAGTCAGGGCAATAATGCCGGTGTGGTATTCTTCTAAAATTTCCATCCGTCGGTTCAGGCAATGCCCCAGCAAGCGCAAGTGCTTCTCTTTCAAGCTGTTAAAAATGTAATCCTGCAGTTTATGGTCATCTACGCCCAGTTCAATCAATTCTGCAACGATGCGAAACAGCTTGGGTGAGGTGCTGTACTTGAAGGAGCCGGTATCCGTCAGAATACCGGTAAAAATGCTCTCGGCGATGATCGGATCAATCTTGCCTTTGTCGCCCAATCGCTCGATAAATTCGTAGATCAGTTCGCAGGTGGAACTGACCATTGTATCGGAAATCAGATAGTCGGCGCAGTTTTCCGGGTACAGGTGATGGTCGATCATGATCTTGGTGCACGTCAGGGGCGCAATCAGTTCGCCGAGCTTGTCGATGCGATCCAAGCCATTGAAATCCAGGAAAAAAATAATATCCGCCCGGCCCAGTACCTCCTTCGACTCCTCGGGGTCTGTATCAAAAATAATAATTTCCTGAATGCCCGGCATCCAGGTCAAAAAATCGGGATACTCGGAAGGCGAAATCATCTTCACACTGTGACCCATCCGGCTCAGATAATGATACATTGCCAGCGTAGAGCCAATAGCATCGCCATCGGGATTCCGGTGCGTTGTGATTACAATATCCTTCGGTGCCGCAAAGAGGTCTTTTATTTCGTGCAGGTTCTCCATATACTGTTTCTGAAAATCAAGATGCGAAGTTGCCAAAAAATATGAATTTAACCAAAATTTATCTTTGAGGTTTAGCAGGAATACGCAGGTTTATTTACTTTTGCGCTGCTTTTGAAAATTACCTTACACCGACCCGGGTCGGTATCTATAAAAAAATACGACATGGCTGGAAACAGAACCTTCACTATGATTAAGCCCGACGCGGTGAAAGCGGGGCACATCGGCGCTATTCTTGCGAAGATTAACGAAGCAGGCTTCCGCATTGTTGCGATGAAGCTGACCAAACTTTCCGCAGAAAAAGCGGGTGAATTCTACGCCGTACACAAGGAACGCCCGTTCTACGGCGAATTGGTCGAATTTATGTCTTCCGGTCCGATCGTAGCCGCGATTCTGGAAAAAGACAACGCAGTGGAAGACTTTCGCAAACTGATCGGCGCAACGAATCCGGCAGAAGCAGCGCCTGGTACGATCCGCGCATTGTACGCCACCAGCATCGGCGAAAACGCGGTTCACGGCGCTGACTCCGACGAAAACGCCCACATCGAAGGTAACTTCCACTTCGCCGGCACGGAAATGTTCTAAATTTCCGAAAAATACAGCTGCGTTTCGGAGTAAAAAACAATCGAAAAACCACAAAAATCAGGGGTTTCCTGTACGCTCGCGTGCCAGGAAACCTTTGCTGCATATACGGATTATAGGGTACAAGGAAGCCGCTCTGCGCATTCTGTCGAGTACCTGGCCCAGATCTGTCTGAACCGATATTCCAAATTCTTCCCGGATTTTCAATTTTTTCTCTAAAAAACAGATTATCAATCAAAAAGCCTACATTTATAG
>CAZFBU010000019.1:0-14484 GCA_964517175.1 uncultured Saprospiraceae bacterium | reverse complement strand
TTTTCAATTTTTTCTCTAAAAAACAGATTATCAATCAAAAAGCCTACATTTATAGCTTCCGCATATATAGTTTTTTTCAGAATAACCGTTACCTGTGGGAAAAACATACGTCTCAAAAAACAAAACAGACCAAACTATGAGGACAACCGTTTTTACACTCTTACTCACTTTTATGCTTTGCACGGCTTACGCGCAAACCGATCGTTCGCCGCACACTATTGGCGCGAAGGTGTTATTCATCGAATATGGTCGCGCCAATTCCATTGATACACTGGATGTTACAAATGGCATAGAAATCATGTATGGCTATCAGTTCAATGACTTTTTGAGCTTTGTGGTGCCTCTAAAAATTGGCGTTGCCAACGTGGCCGACGATATCAACAACCGCAACATCACCAGCCTGGATGCCACGCTGCGGGCTAACTTCTTATCCGCAGATAACCCGGTCATTCCTTATATTTTTGGCGGCGGCGGCATCGTACTGGAAAGAGATGGCGATGCCAACGTGCAGATTCCCGGCGGATTGGGGGTGAATATTCGGGTAGGTTCAAATTCTTTCGTCAATTTGCAGGGCGAATACCGCTACGCTACTGCCGAAAATCGCAACAACCTGCAAGGCGGCGCGGGTTTTATTTATAACCTCGGTACTGGTCAGAAAGATACCGATGGCGATGGCGTGATCGATCCCGAAGATGCCTGCCCGGAAACGCCTGGCTTGAAAAACCTGAAAGGCTGTCCGGATCGCGACGGTGACGGCGTAGCGGATGTGGATGACCTGTGTCCGGATGAAGCAGGTACGCCAGAAACGAACGGTTGTCCGGATTCTGACGGCGACGGTTTCGTGGATAGTGCAGATGACTGTCCGACCATTCCTGGAAAACTGAAAGGCTGTCCCGATAGCGATGAAGACGGTATTGCCGACAAGGATGACCGCTGCCCGGATGAAGCTGGCACGGAAGCAACGCGCGGTTGCCCGGACCGGGATGGTGACGGCGTAGCTGATCAGTTCGACGAATGCCCGGACGAAGCAGGCACGGCCGCCAATAACGGCTGTCCGGTAGATGATACCGACGGTGACGGTATTCCGGATGAAAATGATAAATGCCCAACCGAAGCCGGTACCAGCGCCACTATGGGCTGCCCGGATCGCGATGGTGACGGCGTGGCGGATGCGGATGATCGCTGCCCGGATGCTGCCGGACCTTATGCCGGCTGCCCGGATACAGATGGCGATGGCGTGATCGATGCAGATGATGCCTGTCCAAACGAGGCTGGCTTAGCGAATAATAAAGGCTGCCCCGAATTGAAAGAGGAAGTAAAAGAAGTATTGGAATTTGCGATGCGTGCGGTGCAATTCGAAACGGGTAGAGCAACGCTCAAAGCAGAATCCTACGCTGTACTCGACCAGATCGTGGGCATTTTGAAGCAATACCCGGCATATGCCTTGCGCATTTCCGGTCATACGGATAATGTCGGCGCCAGTAGCAATAACCAGCTACTTTCTGAGCAACGCGCCGAGGCTTGCTACGAATACCTGGCAAATAGCGGCATCGACCGCGAGCGAATGAGCTTTGCAGGCTATGGCGAATCGCGCCCGATTGCGAGCAACAACTCCTCCGAAGGGCGTCGATTGAACCGCCGGGTAGAGTTTGAATTGTACATCAAATAAGAACTGTTCGTACCGGAAACGCAATAGCCCGATGGCATTGATGCCACCGGGCTATTTTTTATTATCCATCGTTAAGTTCTGTACTAACTATTGATATACATCACATCCTTGACCGCCTTGATGATCTTCGTCGGATTTGGTAGATATTCCTCAACAAACGTGGGCGCATAACTCAGCGAAGTATCCGCCGCGTTGAGGCGTGTCACCGGTGCATCGAGGTAGTCGAAAGCATATTTTTGAATCTCGTAGGCAATTTCTGCGGAGACACCCGCGAACGGCCAGGACTCATCAATCACCACCAGTCGATTGGTCTTTTTCACCGATTCGACAATGGTTTGAATATCCAGCGGACGAATCGTACGCAGGTCGATAACTTCCGCATCGATGCCTTCTTTTGCCAGTTCCGCGGCGGCTTCTTCGGTTGGCAGCATCATTTTATTGAATGACACCAGCGTCACATCATTGCCTTCCCGGCGAATTGCCGCCTTGCCAATTGGTACCAGATACTCCCCTTCCGGCACTTCGCCCTCGTAACCGTACAGCAATTCCGATTCCATTACACAAATCGGATCGTCATCGCGAATAGCCGATTTGAGCAAGCCTTTCGCATCCGCCGGATGCGTGCAGGAGATAACTTTCAATCCGGGCACATTCGCCAGCCAGCTCTCGAACATCTGAGAATGCTGCTGCGCCAACTGCCCCGCAGAGCCAGAAGGACCACGAAAAACGATCGGGCACTTGAACTGCCCGGCAGACTGCGAAAGCGTCTTGGCGGCGTTGTTCACAATTTGGTCGAACGCCAGCACGGCAAAATTCCAGGTCATAAACTCAACGATCGGGCGCAGCCCGTTCATCGCCGCTCCTACGCCGATACCCGCGAAGCCAAGCTCGGCAATCGGCGTATCGATCACGCGCTTCGCACCAAATTCGTCCAGCATTCCCTTACTGACTTTATACGCGCCATTGTACTCCGCTACTTCTTCGCCCATCAGGAAGACCGTTTCGTCTCTGCGCATCTCTTCCACCATCGCTTCCCGCAGTGCATCTCTCAGTGCTAATTTTCTTGCCATACTGTTTAGAATTATTTATTGAAAATTGTCGATGGACAATTGTGTCATCATCGCAAAAAGAAGCGTAAAAATAAACACGCCATTTGGTATTGCACAACTATTGAACAAGTTTTTATCCGGTCGGTTTGGAATAAATTGCGGAAGTTTTTGCGCTAAAACATTCGTAAATATTATTTTTGTAAAAACTTGTGCACAATTCGAGCGCGATAAAATAACATTTGCAACCATTCCGTTTGAAACATTGTTAAAAAAAATCTCAGAACATATTTAAAATAAAGTATCCATGAAAAACAAAACCCTCGTAAAAGGAACTTCCAGGTTGTTCATTGCTGCGGCTGTATTGATGATTTTTTCATCCTGCAATCGCGGTTATGGCTGCCCGACCAACTTTTCGACAGACATCTTCGATGTTGTCAGAAACTTACTGATAATGCTGTTCTAAAACATGCTGAACTGGATCAATTTAACCGATCGTAAACAAATAGCGGAAATCGCAGCGCTTTCACAAAAGCAACCGTGTGTAATTTACAAACATAGTACGCGCTGCTCACTGAGTTTCGTGGCTAAGCACCGGCTGGAAAGTGATTGGGACGACGACCTGAGCGACGTAGCGGCGTTTTTCCTGGATGTGATCGCGCACCGGGACATATCCGGAGAAATAGCGGACAGGTTCTCCGTTTATCACGAATCGCCACAATTGCTGCTCATTCGCAATGGGGAATGCGTCTATGACGAGTCACATCTGGATATCACGGTTGAAGACTTGAAAGAGAATTTCCAAGCTGCATTTTAAAATGGCTGTATGCCAGATAACAGAATCTTTGAAACGCAAGACGGGTCGCACTCCATCCTTTCCGAGGAATATGGCGTGAGTTACCACTCGCGCTACGGCGCTGTGCAGGAGTCCCGCCATGTCTTCATCGAAGCAGGGCTGCACTATAAAGCACTGACAAAAAAGGACTTATCCATTCTGGAATTTGGCTTTGGCACCGGCTTGAATGCTTTCCTTACGCTTCTGGAAGCGGAGAAACACCAACTCCATATTCAGTATGTAGCGCTGGAGGCGTTTCCGATTTCGCCGGGAGAAGCCCGGGAGCTTAACTACCCCACCCGACTTGCTGCGGAACATGTCGCCGACGCTTTCCTCCAGATGCACCAAAGCGCCTGGGGCACATCTCTTTCGCTTTCGCCAAATTTTACCTTTAAAAAGGAGCTACAACGGTTTGAGCAAATTGAATACACAGATGAGTTCGATCTGATCTATTTCGATGCTTTTGCACCCAATGCCCAGCCAGAGCTTTGGGAAAAGCCGATACTGGAAAAAGCTTACAATGCACTGACAACCAACGGCGTATTTGTCACCTATTGCGCAAAAGGCAGCGTCAAGCGCACCCTCAAGGAACTGGGCTTCGCGCTGGAGGCCATCCCCGGCCCGCCCGGCAAACGCGAAATGACCCGATGCTTAAAACCCTGACATTTAAATAATCTGCCCGTTCTCGCTGGCCTTCCTCGGCTTAATGACGTTGATTTTGCCGTCATCTCCGTACAACTCGCGCGACTTTTTGTTGTAAGCCAATGCCGCTTCTTCCGCTGTTGCGAACATGCCGATGTGTATCGAACGCCGATTCACGGAAATCACCGCGCGGTAGCGATTGTTTTCCTTGTAAACACCGGTGTAGCCGGCACGGCTGCTGGTTTTTCGCTTTCGGCTGGCAACAGAACGCGAGCGGTAAACGATGTTCTCTACCCGGCAGTCCAGTTTGTTACCATTTCTGGCACCTACCAGGTTTTTCTCTTTGGTCCGCTTGTCAGCCAGAAACTTTTCGGCGACCATCTTATGTAGATAGATGGTTTCCGTTTTGTAGTTGCCGTCCGCTTTTTTCCAGGTCTTTTGAAAAACAGCACAGCCGCTGGAATGCTTGCGCAGGTTGTTGATGAAATCTACCTTCACCAGGTAAGGGTCTGTAGTGAGGTACTCATACACCTTGTCATCCAACAATACGACATCGTCGGAATTTTTGAGTTTAACTTTGTACAACACGCTCTCTCAATTTTTTAGGTCAACAAATAAAAATTTCGCTAACCCATAGGGCTTTACAGAAATATTTTTTATGACATGGGATGAGAAGCAGGAAGTTGATGGCTTGGGGAAATAATGCGAAATATAAGCATTTTTCTTAAAAGCAACTATTTGATTATTAGAGATTTTTTTTTGATACGTTGGAATACGCTTAAAATATGCACCGTTTGAACAAAGAAAATTTTTACAGCGAAAATTCGCAGTTTTGTCAGCTTTTAGATAAAGCTCAAGATTTTTTTTTTTACATTAAGTTAACCGTTGTTTAAAAATCAGTATTTTGTCTTCAGTTTTGAAATTTTTTACAAACCATCGCTGAAATATAGATATGAAATTTCTACAAACCATTGTTTTTCTAAATATTATTTTAGCCGGTGTTGCAACATCTACTTTACTGGCACAAAACACCGTCCGGGGGGAAGTGGTGGACGCCGTGACCGGAGAGCCGCTCATCAGCGCCAGCGTCATCATAAAAGGTACAACCGAAGGAGTCATTACCGATTTTGACGGCGCGTTCCGACTGGAGACCAGTCGGAGCTTTCCAATCACGCTGACAATCAGTTATGTAGGTTACAATGAGCAGGAAATAGTGGTGGAATCCGAGCGGAGCCGGGTGCGCGCTGCCCTGACCGAAAACACCATTACCATCGCAGCCGTGGAAGTAAAAGGACGACGTATCTCGGAAAAACAGCAGCAATCGCCACTTTCCATCGCATCGCTGGACAATATTGGCATCAAGGAAACACCAGCCGCCAATTTCTACGACGGATTGGGCGCGCTGAAGGACGTGGATATCACCGCTGCCAGTCTTGGCTTTAAAATCATCAACACGCGAGGTTTCAACAGCACCAGCCCGGTACGCTCGCTTCAGATTATTGATGGCGTGGACAACCAGTCGCCCGGTTTGAACTTTTCGCTGGGCAATTTCCTGGGCGCTTCCGAATTGGATGTAAATCGCGTGAATCTCATCATTGGTGCCAGCTCTGCCTATTACGGTCCCGGCGCATTCAATGGAGTAATCAATATGGAAACCAAAAACCCCTTCCTGCACAACGGGCTGTCGGGTATGATAAAAGTGGGCGAACGCAACCTGGTTGAAACGGCTTTCCGCTGGGGGCAAGCCTTAAAAAACAAGGATGGATTGGAATTTTTGGCCTATAAACTAAACTTCGCCTATTTCCGGGCTGATGACTGGGAAGCCGAAAATTACGATCCTGTTTTTGATACCCAAACCGGGCGCGACAACCCCGGCCGGTACGATGCCGTCAACATATATGGTGATGAATACTTCACCCTCAACGACCTGTCCACAGCTTCGCCCTGGGTGTTTCCGGGTGTTGGCATCTGGCATCGTACCGGCTACCGGGAAATCGATCTGGTAGATTATAATACCGATAATATCAAAACAAACGTCGCGATTCATCTCCGCACCAACCCCGCGAAAAAACTGGAGTCGCCGGAGCTAATTCTTTCATCCAATTACGGTGGAGGTACTACGGTATATCAGGGAGATAACCGCTTCAGCCTCCGCGATATTCAATTTTTTCAACATCGGCTGGAATTCAGAAAGACAGACAAATTCTTTGTACGAGCATATGTAACGCACGAAGACGCAGGAAATTCCTTCGATCCTTATTTTACGGCACTGCTGCTGCAGGAAGAAGCAAAAGAAAATGAGCAGTGGTCGCAGGAATACACCGATTTTTGGCAGGAAAATATCCGCCCGAGAGTGAACGAACTGGGGTTTCCGCAACTGGATTTCACCGATCCTTTCAATCCAACGTTTGACCGGGCTGCCGCCGATGCCTGGTTGGAAGAGTACCGGGACTCGCTGTTCGTATGGCACAGCCTGGCGGAAGCCTTCGCAAATATGGAAAATCCGGCAGTGCGTAACGACCGCGACTTTCTGCAACCGGGAACGCCCCAGTTTCAGGAAGCTTTCGACCGCATCACAGGGACTAAATCCAGCAACAAACGGGAAGGCACTCGTTTTTTTGATCGCTCCGCGCTTTACCACGCGCACGGGGAGTACAAATTTGAGCCCACCTGGACCAAAGCAATCACCGTTGGTGGAAATATGCGGCTGTACCGCCCCAATACCGAAGGTACTATCTTCTCGGATACAGCCGGCACACGCATCGAAAACTTTGAATTTGGCGCTTATGCCGGTATCGAACGGGAGTTTTTTGACCGTAAACTGCGAGCCAGTGCAACCTTTCGGATCGATAAAAATCAAAACTTTGACCTGATTAGTTCACCGGCAGCATCCCTGGTCTGGAATCCCAGCCCGGATAACTTCCTCCGTATTTCTTTCTCTTCGGCGATTCGCAACCCAACGTTGGCCGACCAATACCTGTTTCTGAACGTTGGCCGCGCTATCCTCGCGGGCAACCTCAATGGCGCGGACAGCTTGATAACGCTGGAATCTTTCGATGATTTCCGGCGGGATCTAAACCGAAACCGGTTGGAGTATTTCAACGTCGCCCCCGTAAAACCGGAACGCGTACGCACTCTGGAGCTTGGCTACCGAACTATTTTGTGGAATCGGTTATACCTGGACGCTGGTTATTACTACAGTTTTTACAATGACTTCCTCGGCTTTAATATTGGTCTGGAAGCAGAATTCGACGAAACCAGTTCGCTGAACCTCCCCACCAATATCCAGGCTTTTCGCTATGCGGCTAACTCCATTAATGAAGTTACGACTCAAGGTTTTTCAATCGCTGCCAGCTACTATTTTGGCGACTATTTTACCATTTCCGGCAACTACTCCTGGAATAAACTCAACTCTGACATAGACGACCCGATCATCCCGGCGTTCAATACGCCGGAACACAAGTACAACCTTGGCATCTCCGGACGGGATATGATCATGAACCTGGGCAACGGGGTAGTGCGCAATCTGGGCTTCAGTATCAACTATCGCTGGCAGGAAGGCTTCCTGTTTGAAGGCTCGCCCCAGTTTACCGGTTTGATCCCGACATACGCTTTGCTCGATGCACAAATCAACTGGCGCATGCCGAGAATCAACACAACGTTCAAACTGGGGGCATCCAATATTCTGGATAACCGAATCTTCCAGACGTACGGTGGTCCGGAGATCGGCAGACTGGGCTATTTTTCAATTTTATACGAAGGAAAATCGAAAAGATAATTATCACATATTTAGTAATCCAAATCTCTAATTGTATGAGACAAATCAACATTCTACTTTTTCTCTTTTGCTGCGTCATCGGCTTGCAAGCGCAAAGCGGCCGTTACGTAGAAGAAATTTTTACAGATGTAAGTGTGCAGACGAATATCACGTATGGCGTGAATGCAACCGTACTGGCCTTCACGGAGGTGGGTGAAGCCATTCCGCAACCGCTGCTGATGGACGTATATCAGCCGGAAGGCGATGACGAAACAGAGCGTCCGGTAGTTCTGGTATTCCATACCGGAAACTTCTTGCCGTTCCCGCAAAGCCTGGGTACCGGTGGTACAAAGGAAGACTCTACAGTTGTAGAAGTTTGCAAACGCCTGGCAAGAATGGGCTATGTTGCAGCTTCTACTGACTACCGATTGGGCTGGAATCCGATTGCACCAACACAGGACGAACGGGTTTTCACCCTGATCAATGCCGCTTACCGCGGTGTGCAGGATGCGCGTACAGCCATTCGCTTTGTAAAGCGTGGCGCGGAAGAAGAAGGAAACCCGTTCCGGGTGGATACGACTAGAATTACCCTTTGGGGCATAGGCACAGGCGGATATGTATCCTTGAACACGCTGGGGCTTGACCTGTACGACAAGGTACTTCTGCCAAAATTCATCACCCAGAATCCTGTAACGGGCGATCCGCTTCCAATGGTTATTGAAGCTATCAATGGTGACATTTACGGAACTTCCGTGGGCATGGCTACCGGCGATTTTCCTCCCGGCTTCCCGGCTGGCGATACGCTCTGCTACCCGAATCACGTGGGCTACAACTCTGATTTCCATCTGGCAGTAAATATGGGTGGAGCACTCGGCGATTCTTCCTGGCTTGACCCCGGGCAACCACCGGTCATCTCTTTCCAGGTACCAACGGATCCTTTCGCACCCTATAACTGTGGGGTATTGACTGTACCCGGCGTAGGTCTGGCGGTAGTTGAAGTCTGTGGTGCAAACGTCGTACAAGCACAGCAGAACGCATTCGGCAACAACCAAATCTGGAAAGATGCGGATTTCATTGATCCCATTACGCAACTGGCGAATTCCCGCAACAGTGGTCGCGAAGGACTAATGCCGCTGCCTACAGACGAAATCCCAGACTCCTCTCCGTGGGATTTTTACGCAGAGGATAATATCAATGCGGACGAACCACCAAATCCGGTACGCGCCCGCATGTACATAGACACCATCATGGCGTACTTCGCGCCGCGCGCCTGTGTAGCATTGGGGCTGGACTGCGACCTGACCGGTGTTTCCTCTACAAAAGATGTTCTCAGCGCCAACGACGTCCAACTGCAAATGATGCCAAACCCGGCGTACGATCGCGTGAGCCTGCAGTCCGCTGCTGAGCACCCGATTCAGGATGTGCAGGTGTTTGATATGAGTGGTCGCCTGGTGCAGTCTGATCTGAATGTGAAGAATAACTTCGTCACACTACATCGGAATGGATTGCCAAATGGCGTTTATGTTGTAAAACTGCGCTTTGAACGAGGAATTGTTACCCAGAAATTGATATTTAACTAGCATAGCCAGGAAGATGTGGCGCACTTCTAAAGTGTGCCACATCTATTTATTTTTCCAAACTCTGAAAGGAAAGTCAACCCTGATTTGCGAAAAGCCACCAAAGCAGAAGAATGACTACTTGAACTCCACCAACGTCACCCCATCGCCACCAAACTCCGGCAATGGATGGCTCACACCTTTCGGAACATTATACTCTTTTAACTTCAGCCGCACTGCATTGCGCAACACGCCGCTACCCTTGCCATGCAGAATACGCAGGTGGTTGGTATTGTTCATCAACGCCTGATCGAAAAATTCTTCCAGCACCTGCAAGGCTTCTTCGTAGCGCATCCCGCGAATATCCAGCTTTGGCTGAAAACCGCTGGAAGTGTCATTCACGTGCGTTTTGATGCTTCGGGAAGACTGCACATCGAGCGGTTCTTTCGCAGGCTCCAGGTCGCGCAGTTTCACCGTCATCCGCATATCACCGATCAGAACAACCGCTTTTTTCTTATCAAGTGATTCCACCTGCCCGGTCGAGCTACCCGTCACCAGCCGCACGAAATCGCCTTCCTTAATCTCACCTTTCTTCTTGGATTTTGCGGGTTCTTTGTAGTAAACTTCTTCGGTTATAGTCGCGACTTCTTCCTCTTTTTGCTTGCGCTCTTCCCGTACCTTCGCCGCCAGTTCCTTCGCTTTTTCAAGGTTTTTCTCCTCTTTGATCTCCCGCATCAGACGCTCCAGTTCCCGGTTTTCCCGGGCGATTTGCTGCAACTCGCTTTCTTTAGCCTCTAATTTGAACTTCTTGCGCCGGTATTCCAAATCGCGATGCAACTGGTCGTAGCTTTTAATCAACTGTTGCAATTTCTTCTCCTTCGCCTGCATTTCCTCCAACTTCTCTTCCAGTTCCTGCTTTTCGCGTTGTAGGTCAACCAGCAACTGGTCCACCGCTTTTTCATTCTTACCCGTCCGATGCTTGGCGTAGTCGAGCACTTTTTTGCCCAAACCGCTCTTCTGCGCAATTTCAAATGCATATGAACTGCCCGGGCGTCCTACCCTGAATTCATAGGTTGGCGACAGGCTGTCCTTATCGAATCGCATGGACGCATTGACGATACCTTTGGTCTTGAATGCAAATATCTTCAGGTTGGAATAGTGGGTCGTCACTACGCCCAAAGCCCCTTTCCGGTTCAAATCATCGAGAATAGCTTCCGCTATGGCGCCACCGATCTTCGGATCAGTGCCCGCACCAAATTCATCAAACAAAATCAGCGTTTTATCGTCCGCTTTTTCAATGAAAGAACGCATATTCGCCAGGTGGGAACTGTACGTACTCAGATCATCTTCCAGTGATTGCTGGTCGCCGATATCAGCAAAAATCTGATGAAAAATACCAAACTCCGACAGCTCATCAGCAGGCACCAGCAAGCCCGACTGCACCATCAGCTGTAGCAAACCCACCGATTTCAGGGTGATCGACTTTCCCCCCGCATTAGGTCCGCTGAGCATCACAATGCGATTACCGTACAACAATACCAGTTCAAAAGGCACGGTTGCGCGTTCTAACTGCTTGTTTTTCAAATACAACAACGGATGATAAGCTTCCTTAAAACTGAAATGCGGCTTATCCACCAGCTTCGGCATGCGGGCATTCATGCGCTGGGCAATCTTCGCTTTGGCGCGAATGACATCGAAGCGCACCAGCAAATCCTGGTAGCCCTGAATCGCATCGGCATACGGGCGCAGCTTTGCACTCAATTCCTTCAAAATGCGGTAAATCTCCTTCCGTTCCTCCATTTCGAGGTCGAAAATGTCATTGTTGATATCAATAATCCCCTCCGGCTCGATAAAAGCCGTTTTACCCGTCGTGCTTTCATCGTGAATGATACCGCGAACCTTACGCTTGTGCTCTGCCGGCACTGACAGCACCCGCCGTCCGTTCCGAATACTCTCCACATTATCCGCCAGCCAGTCCTTTTTTTTGAATTCATTCACCAGCACTCGGAAACGCTTGTCCAGTTCCTTCTGTTTTTCCTGCATGCTCTTGCGAATTCGCAGCAAAGCGGGTGAGGCATCCGGTCGGATATTGCCTTCCTCATCAATGATCTTATCAATTTCTTCGATCAGAAACTCCTCAAAAACAACCGTTTGAATGATTTTGTGCAGTATTGGATATACCTCCTTGCGGGTGGGCGTGAAGTACCAAAAAATGTCCCGCACAAAACGCAGTACGATCGCAATGCGCACAAAGCTCTCCTGCGGCAGTACGTAATCCTCGATGTTCAGATAGTATAAATCTTCGGCAAGATCAAAATAGGTGGTGATCGGAAAAATATCGTTTTTGTCGAGCGTCAGCCTGAATTCCTTTACTTCCAGCAAGCGCTGCTCGATAGAACCAATGCGCGTCATCGGGCTGATCTCCCGCACTTGCGCGGCGCCCAGTTCCCCCAGGCATTCCTTTTCTACCAGTTCCAATACCTTTTCAAACTCTAACCTTTCGAATAAATCCTTAGGTTCTAATCGCATACGACTTCATTTTCATTTTCGGGAATCGAAACTTACAAAACCTTCGCGAATTTTGCTTCCCCGCTGCCGCTCGGCAATGCTATTTTAAATCCTGAATATTAACAATTTTCGATGAAGAGAGTTCCAGATGTGGAAAAAAGATGCTCCACCAGGAAAGCCAGCTTTGATTTATGCCAGAGGAACACCTCGGCGCAATTTCCAAATTAGCATTAGACCTCCATCCATCCGCTACCAATCCGTAAATGCCTTGTTAAAAATATCTTCCACAAGCTGGTTGGTAATGGCTTGAATGGCTTCGTCCTGCACACTGGCGAGGTCCTGCGAGCTGGGGAAATCGAAGAAAAAGGAGAAATTGCTGCGCCAATCCTTATTCTCTTCTCGGTGGTTCGTGTATTCCACGGCGACGTTGATGGTCAGGCGGTTGATGGCGGTAAGTTCACCGGGTTGGGGTGCTTCGGAAGTAACCCGGAAATCCACCACCGTGCCGCTGAAATCCACATCGGGGTCAAGTTCATCCAGCATGAGGCGCGATTCGGTGCGTATTTTTTCCTTGAGCGCTTCGGTGAGCGTCTGTTCCAGTGTGGGGGGTGCATTATCGGCGTTGCTGCGAAATTGCACCACGAAGTACGTCCGCACTTCCGGTCCGATGCTCACACCGCTGAGCGAATAACATGCCTGCAAGGTAATAGCGATGAATAAGGTATAAATGACTGTAAATTTATTGCAAGTCATATTCTTTGATTTTGCGATACAGGGTGCGTTCCGAAATACCCAAGTCCTCAGAGGCTTCCTTGCGCTTGCCATTGTGCTTGCGCAGCGCCTTGCGGATGAGTTCTTTTTCATTTTCTTCCAGCGAAAGATTTTCTTCCACCACTTCTGAATTTTCGTAAGCATCTTCATCCTCAATGATAATCGGACGAAGCTTTGCAGAAGCTGCCTGGTCTTCCTCAAAAATCTGCTGCATGCGGGGCGGCATCTCTTCGATATCCGATGGCGAAGGCAGATTTGGCATCTGCAATGCCTGCAAATTCTGTGAATCCGACACCCGGAGGTTGTTGCTGACGATCAGTTCAGAGACGAGCGATTTGAGGGAATTCAGGTCATTTTTCATGTCGAACAGGAGTTTGTACAAAATCTCCCGCTCCTGCATGGTCGCGCCGCCATTCGTCCCCCGATGCTCGCTCTCAGGGATCATCGGCAGGTTGCGTCTGGCGATATTCGGAATGATGCGCACCAGGTGCTCCGCCGTAACCATGCGCTCTTCCGCCAGCACAGAAAGCTGCTCGGCGAAGTTTTTCAACTCGCGAATATTTCCGGGCCAGCTGTAGCTTTCCAGCACCTGTTTCGCCCGATCATCGAGCTGGATAGGCGGCGTGCGGTATTTTTCAGCAAAATCAACGGCAAACTTGCGAAACAGCATGTACATATCTTCCTGGCGTTCGCGCAAAGCGGGCACATGTATCGGCACGGTGTTGAGGCGATAGTACAAATCCTCGCGAAACTTGCCCTTGCGCACGCGCTCAGACAAATCGACATTCGTCGCTGCAATTACCCGGACATCGGTGCGTTGCACCTTCGAGGAGCCGACGCGGATGTACTCGCCGGATTCCAGCACGCGCAGCAGAAAAGCCTGCGTATCAAGGGGCATTTCGCCGATCTCATCCAGAAAAATCGTGCCGCCATCGTACGTTTCAAAATAGCCTTTCCGCTCGCTGGTCGCGCCAGTAAACGAACCTTTTTCGTGACCGAATAGTTCGGAATTGATCGTTCCTTCGGGAATGGCGCCGCAGTTGATCGCAATAAATTTGTTGTGTTTCCGTGCACTCAGCGAGTGGATGATCTTGGAAAACGCCTCCTTCCCTACGCCACTCTCGCCGCTGATGAGCACCGACAGATCAGTAGCCGCTACGCGAATGGCCGTTCCCAATGCGTTGTCGAGCTTTTCAGAGCGTCCGATAATTCCAAATCGCTGTTTGACGGATTGTATGTCTTCCATAATTATAACACCTGTTTCAGGCTGGCAATGAGTGTATTGCGCTTACTTTTCGCCCAGTTCTTCGCCCAGGCTATCCGAGAAATTCACGGAATTCAATTGCCAGGCATTTTTGTATTTGTAAAAAATAAATTTGAAAACAACGGGTGTTCGTTCGAATTTAAAAAAGCACTTGTATAAATGTACACTTGGTGAAAATTCTTTGACTTCAAAGGTTTCAAAACCGTTGCACGCGCCGTAATTGTCGTTCAAAAACGCAAATTGATCGCGGAAGTTAGCGATGACGTCCGGATTGCTGGTCAGTGGATTGATATAATCCGTGATGACCCGCTCTGCATCACCGCACAGTTTCTGATGGAAATCAGCGATTTGCTCCTGTGGTGCGCCGGTTTGTGCCAGCGCAGCGCCTCCGATCAGCAGGAAAATCACAGCTGAAATAAATAGTTTCATAGTATTT
>CAZFBU010000018.1:0-39146 GCA_964517175.1 uncultured Saprospiraceae bacterium | reverse complement strand
TATTGTTAAAATCATCTTTTAACATAAAAATTTCCGGACGATTGTCTGACTTTGCTTAATATTGCGATCACAGAAACAAGTGCAGCGAATTTACAAGTTGCAGGATTTTTTCTTAACTTGGAATCGCCAAGCTGATATTTCCAAATCATCATAAGATTCTGAAAGCATTTTTTACAACGAGCTTCATATGAAAAATCTCAAAAATCTACTGGCTGCCTGCTTAATGACATTGGTAACTTTTTCATTGAGCGCACAAGACATTCATTTTTCACAGTTCTACCTCTCCCCCCTGAACCTGAACCCGGCCATGACCGGCGTGATGAATTGCAACATCCGCCTGGTGGCTAACTATCGCAATCAGTGGGCGAGCGTATTGCGTTCTAACGCTTACAACACCTACTCCGTGTCTTACGATCAGCGCATTCCGGTGGGCCGATACGACTACTTCGGCGTGGGCGGTACGTTTTGGGGCGACCGCGCGGGCGAGTCCAATTTCTCCACCCTCACCGGCAAGCTCTCCCTCTCGTACAGCAAGCGGATGGGCGGTACGCGCAAGGGCGGAAACTACCTGGTCGTCGGTGCCGAAGGGGGCGTAGCACAACGTAGTATCGACTTCCTGAACCTTCGCTGGGGAACGCAGCACGACGGACAGGGCGGCTTCGACCCGAACCTGCCGACGCTGGAAAA
Organism: uncultured Saprospiraceae bacterium; assembly: GCA_964517175.1. Lineage (GTDB taxonomy): Bacteria > Bacteroidota > Bacteroidia > Chitinophagales > Saprospiraceae > JADJNW01. The sequence goes on along the minus strand of CAZFBU010000018.1, from coordinate 38,459 downwards.
CAACTTCAATCGCGACAATTTCATCTTTGCGGATATGGCTGCCGGCTTGTTGTGGTTTTCTGTTAAAGACGAAAATACCAATTACTACATCGGTGGTTCTTTCCACCACCTGAACCGTGCCAATCAGTCATTCGATGGTGACGAAGAGGACTTGCTCTTCAGCCGTTTGACGGTGCACGCCGGCGGCGAATTTCTGGTTGGTGATAGATTTGGCTTGGTGCCGGGTGTGATCGCCATGCGGCAAGGACCGTCCTTTCAGGTCAATGCTGGTACGAGCTTCAAGTTTTTGCTGGGAAGCCGCCAGGAGTATCAGGCTTTTCAGATTGGTTTGTGGACGCGCCTGGGCAACAAGTTCCAGCCCGCAGAAGAAGGTGCCAGCGAGCAGGTCGGCATCCTGAGCGATGCAGCCATTATTTCTACTCGGTTTGACTACGAAAGCTTTAGCCTCGGCTTCAGCTACGATGTAAATATCTCCCCCCTCAAAACAGCCAGCAACAACAACGGTGGTTTTGAACTGGCACTGGTGTATAAAATCTGTGGACAGGCACGTCGCGGCGTTTATTGCCCCAACTTCTAAGCTTGAAAAATATCAGGCTCCACACTGCACTTCATCGGACGGACTTCTGTGCCATGCCCGATGAAGTGCAATACAGTTTATTTTTTCGACTTTGCTTTTACGACAGGCTAAAAATGTCTATCTTAGTAAAGTGAAAAAATGATAATCGCCTGACTCAAACATTCAAATGAAAAATTCCAGTTATACGCCTTTTTTATTTATGTGCTTTTTTTTGGTAAAAGGGCGGGAGAATCTCATTTTTGTAACTCAAAACAAATTAGAACATGAGCATGTTTGGAAGTAATTCTTCAAAGAAGGAAGTAAGCAAGGGAAATGGTTCAACGAGCAGCAGCAGCACGAATTCGCTGAACACGCTCGTGCAGGGCACCCTGGTGGAAGGAACGGTGACCTCGGAAAGCGATATTCGCGTGGATGGCACCATCAAGGGCAAGCTCATTTGCGACGCGAAGGTAATCATCGGTCCTGCGGGGTTTGTCGATGGAGAAATCAACTGCAAAAATGCGGTGCTCGAAGGTAAGTTCCAGGGCGTACTGCACGTTTCCGAGCTGTTAAATATTCGCGAAAGCGCCAACGTAAGCGGCGAAGTGCGTACCAATAAATTGATCGTTCAATCCGGGGCTGCATTCAATGTGAACTGCACCATGGATTCCAATATAAAAAAGACACCCCTCACGAGCACCAGCAGTGCCCCCCTCAAAAAAGCCGGAGGTGAAGAAGAGCCCGTTCTAAAAGCTGCAAAATAATTCATGGCTACGCCGCCGGACGATCAAGATAAAAAGCGCAATGACCAGGCAAACAGCTATATGCGCTACACCGGAATGGCATTCCAGATGGGCGCGACGATCTTCGTCGGTATCCTGCTCGGTCAGTTCCTGGATAGAAAAATGCAGACCAGCCGACCGTACTTCACCATGCTCTTTGCGATTGTCTTTACCGGGGCTGCGGTTTACCTGGCGATCAAAGACTTCCTGAAAAACGATCAATGAGCCGACGCAGCTTCTCCATTCAATTGACCGTCCTGACCGTCGTAGTCGCCATCTTTATCATTGGACTGCAGCAATTACCCGGCGTACCGTCATTCCAACTATATGCCTGGGTGAGCTTGTTGCTTTTCGTGGCGCTGAGCATTGCCATGTATGCGATGGGCTATCGCGCCGTACAAAGCACTGATAAATACGCCTTTATCAACGTCGCTTTGCTGATGATGATCTTCAAAATGTTTCTCTCGGTGAGCATTGCCTTAGTTTACAAACTAAAATCAGTAAATTTCTCGATGGTATTTGTAGCACTCTTTTTGGGCATTTACGTTGTTTACACTATTTTTGAAACCTACTTCATGATGCAACTCAGCAAAATGAAGCCAAAATAAAAAACCAGCGATATGTCAAACGAAGCCATCAAAGCAACCGTCAATAGTCAATTCGAATTTCCCGAACTGGATGCCACCCAACTGGATATCATAGCCGAGGGCGATCGCCATTTTCACATTCTGAACGGCAACAAAGCCTACCGGGCAGAAGTAGTGGATTACGATCTTGCCCATAAAACGTTCCGTATCAAGGTGAACGGCAGTACCTATGAGGTCAAACTTTCCGACCAATACGACCAGTTGATCAACAAACTGGGTTTGGCAAAACAATCACAACAAAAGGTAAAAGACATCAAAGCGCCCATGCCGGGTTTAGTGCTCAGCGTTAGCGTGGCAGCAGGGCAGGCGGTGCAAAAAGGTGATCCGTTGCTCATCCTGGAAGCCATGAAGATGGAAAACGTGATCAAGTCGCCGGGAGCAGGTGTCGTGAAAGCTGTTTCGATCCATCAGGGGCAAGCCGTAGAAAAGGGCTTCGTACTGATTGAAATGGAATGATTTGAAGTGGGAAGTGGAAGTTGAGCGAAGCGAAATCCTACACCGAAGGTCGGGATAGGAAACTGGAAGGACAAAAGCCTGGTAGAATGCAGTTCTGCGAGGCTTTTGCATTGGTATAATGGCAAAAAAGCCTTAACTTTCAGTTTGTTACCCCTATAAACGTTTCAATTTTCAAACTCTGAACCAAAAACATGAGCGCCGTATTTCTAGCTTTCGCCAATTCGCAGGAAAATCGCTTGCCGACGCTGAGTCAGGAAGATGATCAGGTGTATGCCTCCCTGGCACAACGCGCTGCGCAACAGCATATTACCATCCATCGGGATTCCTTCGCCACGACGAGCAAAATCACCAATTTCCTAATTCTGTATCGCGACTATCTCAACATTTTCCTGTACAGTGGTCATGCCGGTACCCATCAGCTCGAACTCGAAGACCGGGATGCCAATGCCACCGGAATCGCGTATTTGCTGGGGCAGTGCCCGAATTTGAAGCTCATCATACTCAACGGTTGTTCTACCGCCGGGCAGGTGCAGCGCCTGATCGCATTGCCCAATCATCCCGTGGTAATCGCCACGAGTGCTAGCGTGAATGACTTCACTGCAACGCAGTTTTCCATCGCTTTTTTTCAAATGCTTGGCAATCAGTTTGAAACGATTGGTAAAGCCTTCGAGGCAGGACTTGGTGCGGCAAAGACGATGCATACGAGTGACATTCGCGCCGGGCGCAAGGCGATTACAGCAAGCAACTCGGACGAGCCGCTTTGGGGCATATATTACGATCCAGCCGGAGAGGGGAATCTGCAATGGCGGTTGCCGACGACGTTCAATATTTCCTTCAGCAACTTCACGCCAAATGAGCATCTGATCCAGAAAATGCTGCAAGCCTTTGCACCTTACCAGGCGGAGATCGCTCAAATCGTGGACGATGAAAAGGCAGGGAATAAGCGGAGCATTGTGGACAAGCGCGAGCTGATTTTACAAAATCTTCCGCATCCGGTGAGCGAGCAATTGCGCAAGCTGATTGTGCCCGAGCAAGCCGGTTACAATGCGGTTTTCTACGATAAAGTCGGTGCAGATCGGCTCCGCCAGATCACCTTGACGTATAGCACGGTCATTGAGCTAATCACTTCGGTGATGCTATCGCAACTCTGGGATACGCGACAAAACAAGCCCGATCTGGAAATTACCGATGCGCAGCGGGAATCGATCCGTGCTTTTTTGAAGCTGGATTTTATGCAGAAGCAAACGTATAATTTCTTCCCGATCATCCGCATGATTCGCGAGATTTTTGATACAAATAAAGTGCCGTATTTCGTGGAAGAACTCGTAGAGATCAGCCAGGCGTTCAACGAGCAATCCGACTTTTTTCACGCCTGCAACAACATGGAAACCCTGCGCAAGCAATTTACACAGCGGGTGCAATTCGATCCAAATGAAGCGGCGCGGCTCTGCGTCATTGCCGAGGAAAAGCTGGCGATCATTCTGTCGAAACTTGGCTTTATGACGCGCTATGTGATGACTTCCATCAAGGAAATTGACGTGCTGAAATATCGCCATAAAAAGAACCCGAAGTACCGGCACAAACTGGTAAAACTCATTGCCCGCCAAGGCGGTATCGCCGAAGAACCGGAAGATTTGCTCGACTTCCTGGACAGTGCTTCGGTCATCATGCAGCGCAAAGAAGGAACCGGCGATCAGGCATTTCTCAACCTTTCGCCATTCGTCATTGATGCCAATGCCTTCAACAAAAAAGCAACCGATTCGCAGTTGTATTTCTTCGATCGCTACGAGCAGGGCGGAGATGCCTATGCGTTCAGGCATATTTATAAACCGGATGATATACCGTTGATTATCAATCAGCAAGAGGAGTTTGACATTATCAAGGAGCAGTTTGATGCCTTTGCGGAATTATTGTTCAACACCCCAATGCAAGCCCTATGAGTAGCCCGTTTCAGTTTTTGCAGGCATATCGTTTGGATGATAAAGACAAGTTTTTCGGTCGCGAACGAGAAACGGACGAACTGTACCAAATGTCGTACAAAACCTCGCTGCTGCTGGTGTACGGGCTCTCCGGCACGGGCAAAACGAGCCTGATCCAGTGCGGATTAGCAAGCCGCTTCGACGGACCAGACTGGCTACCGATTTTCATTCGCCGCCAGGAAAATATCAATAGCTCGCTGCGCCAGGCGCTTGCCGAGGTTTTTCCGGCGGAGGAGCCGATGCCCGAGCACTTACCAGATGTCGTGACCTATTTGTACCGCTACTACTTGCGACCGGTGTACCTGATCTTCGATCAGTTTGAAGAATTGTTCATCCTGGGCGCGTGGAAAGAGCGGCAGCATTTCATTCAGTATCTGCGCGATCTGATGACGGTAAAGTCCACCTGCCGCATCATTCTCACCATGCGGGAAGAATACATCGGGCAGTTGTATGATTTTGAAAAAGTGATCCCATCGCTGTTTGATTTTCGGTTACGGCTGGAACCAATGACGACTGCCAAGGTCAAAGAGGTTATGCAGAAATCATTCAACCAGTTCAATATCAAGCTGGAAGCCCCGGAAGATGAGCGTTTGCAGCAAATGGTCGATCAGCTGAGCGACCGAAAGGCGGGCATTCAATTGCCGTATCTGCAGGTGTATCTCGATCTGCTGTATCGCGAAGATTTCAAGCGCACGTACCAGCGCGAGCGTGAGGGCGAAGAGTTGCCGGAACTGACTTTTACCAAAAAAGAGATTGAGGATTTCGGCAATATCGAAGAAGTGCTGGAGAAGTTTTTGCTACAGCAGGAACAGCAGATCATGCAGCATTTGCAAACCGCCTACGAAAATGTTTCCCGGAATATCGTTCGCCGGATACTTGATGTATTCGCCACAGAAGATGGCACGAAACGTCCGGTACGCTACCAGCACGAAGGCGGGCAGATTGTGTTGTTTTTGCCGAAAGCTATCCAGGAAGACATCGCCGATATTCCACCGGAAATACAGACCGATTGCTTGGAATCGCTGGAGCGAAGCCGGCTGCTGCGTTTTACGGATGCCGATATTGAACTGGCGCACGATAGTCTGGCGGCTTTAATCGACGGGCAACGCAGCGACAAACAAAAGCAACTTAACGAGATCAGACGGCGCTTGCGCAGCAATTACCTCGAATCGAAACAAACCAATGAATACCTTTCGCGCAAGCAACTCAATGCTTACGACGAATATCTCGATCAGATCAGGGATGAGGATTTATTGAAGTTTATTGCCGATAGCCGGACGGATGTGGAGCAGCGAGAGAAAGGGGAAGAAAACAGGAAACAAAAGGAACTTCATCGCACGCGGATGTTTCTGGGAATCGTGAGTGTTATTGCGATTGTCGCTTTTGGTTTGGGCATTTGGGCATTCCAAAAACGAGCAGAAGCAGTGCAGGCACGGCAGGAACTTTCCCGAAAAGTGATGGATAACTATCTGCAAAACTCACAGGCACTCCGCAACGAAGGCAAATACGACGAAGCCATCCTGCCCATGCGCGCCGCACTGGACCTAACCGGTGACGACCACGAACGCGTGCGATTCAGTGGTATGATCGATACGTTGCAACAAATTGCCAATTATGTCACCACCGCGGATTCCCTTCTTGCGGATTCCTTGTCTGCTGCCACAGAGGGTAAGCGCCTGCCGGAAGCGCTGCGGTTCTATCGAGCCGCAAATGAACTGCTTCCCAGCGGCTTACTGGATATCAAAATTAACCAGACCAGCGAGCGAATTGATGAAGCGTTCAGTGATGCCAAGGAACGCGGCTTGAACTTGTTGCCCCTTGGCTGCAGCTATGCACTGCCACTTTTGCGAAAAGCAAATGCATTAAGACCGGACGACACCGAAATAGCCGCAGCGCTGCGCCGCTGTGAGTGACCATTTTTTTTGATGAAAAACAATTTCCATGCAAATTAAACTGACCCTTTTGCTTTGTTTTTTGGCAACCTTGCTGATTGCACAAGAAACGCAATCCTGCTACGCCGAGCTACGCGCCAAGGGGCTTCGCCGCCTGAATAGCAAAATTTACGCCGAAGCCATCGACATTTTCTTTCGCACGCGCTACTGCCCCGACAAACCGGCGAAGGACGATCTGGATGATCTCATCAAAAAGACGCAGGATGCCTGGGTGCAGGAACTCGAAGATGCCCGCCGCGAAGCCGAGCGCCAGCGCCAAATCGCGGAAAATTCGCTGGATCGCGTGAGTCGCATCCTGTCCAGTATGTTTTATGGCAATAAGTTGCAAACGCTCAATAGCCTCGAAGCCAGTTATTTGGTTTACAATACATTACAAACAGCGCTTCCATATGTGGAAGATTCTAATCAGCGCCTGGAGCTACGCTACCAGCAAGCCCGAACACTTTCGGATTTGAAACTGTATGATTTGGCGATTGATTTACTTGATTCCATTATTCTGGAAAAGCCGGATTATTTGTTCGCCCGGCAATCGCGAGCGGTGGCGTATTACTACACCAATCAGACCGAAGCCTGCATGGCCGAGTGCGAATATTTGATTGAGCAGGGGGCATTCCTCTTTATTGCGTATTTCAACCAGGCGCTTTGTCTCGCACGGCTCGGGCAATATGATGAAGCTACATCTGTAATGCGGACTGCCCAATCTTATTTTACCGCCGGAGACATTGCCAATTATTACATCGACGATAATGTATCGAATGAGATAGAGCAGGCGACCGGACTGGAAACCATTTATAAGGACGAGCGAGCGATGGAAGCGCTCATTGAGCTATGCCTTTCGCAATTTCAGGCCTACAATGGCGACCCGAAAGCCTTGTACCGACTTGAGCAATCGCAGGGAGATATTCCTTTTTACACGTATTTGAATGGCATAAATTTTCTGAAGTTGCAGGTCAACACCAAGCCCGATGATTATGGCACGGAAGTCATCAAAGCCATTTATTGGGAAAAAGCCGGCTATCCGGACGAAGCTATGGCGGCGTTGGCAGCATTCAACAAAGCCCATGCCCAAAACCAGGATGCGCGTTACAATAGTTTTGTAGAGTTTGCTGCCGAAAAGCAAGCGCAACTGGAGCCGCAAAGCATGAAAAGGATTGCACTATCGCCGACGGTGCAGGCAGTAGGAATAGCCATTCGAGCGAAAGCAACGGAATTTTCCAGTACGCCTGAAGAACTCGTATCCTTGTATCAACAAGCGGTTCAATTGGATTCAAATAACTTCAATTATCGGGCAAACCTCATGGGTTTGTACGATCGGATGCAGGAATTTGACCAGCTTTGCCAGGAAGCGACCACGGTGCTGGACAAATGGGCAGGCAACTCTACTGCCAAATATTACCTCGCCATTTGCAATTATCAGCAGGATACAGACATTTATAAACTGGAGAAAACCCTCGAAGCAATTTTAGAGGCAGATGGTTATCATTTGCGGACTGCGATTTTGCTCAGTCAGGTGAAAGAAGCCCTCGGGGAACGAAAAGCAGCCATAGATTTGTTGCAAAAGTATCTCAACTTATTCCCTGCCGATACGGATGTGCATCGGCGAATTCAGGAGTTAAATTCCAAAAACTAAAAAATCACACCATGAAAGCCCTGTCCCTATTGCTATTGCTGACGTTCTGTGTAATTACCCTTACGGCACAAACGAATTGCTACGGCGACCTGCAAAAAAAAGGGCTGGCGTATTTGAATCAAAAAAACTACCGGGAAGCAATCAATATTTTCTTTCGCATGCGCTACTGCCCGGATGCGGAGCGCGACGCGATACAAAAGCTGGACGATCTGATTAAGCAGGCACAGGATGCCTGGGTACAGGCGCTGGATAATGCGCTCTACGAAGCCGAAGATGCCCGCGCGGAAGCAGAAGCCCTCCGCGATCAGGCACAACTTGCGCTGGACCGGGCTACCCAGCAGAAAATCCGCGCTGAATCTGCCGAGCAGAAAGCGCTACGGCTTGCCGCCAATGCCGATACATTGCGTACCTACCTGCGTGGCGATAGCACCTACCAGGTTTTTTTGCGCAACGGCAGGTCCAAATTCAGAAATGGCGACTACGAAGAAGCAAAGTATGATTTTGCGGTAGCGCGGTTTACCCTCGAAACTGCAGAAGCAGCAACCTGGCTGCAACAGGCATTGCTTGGTCTGAAAGCGGAGCGCTCCATTTCGCTCGGCGACCTGGAAAAGGCGCTTGCTGCGTTTGAGCAAATGAAAACACTGGACAATGACGACCACCGAACGATGCGATTGGAGCAGTTGCGAATTACGCTGCGTAATTTCCAAAAAGCCATTCAGGAAAATGAGCCGCAAACGGCGAAATCGCTGAAGCTGCAATGCTATTTCATTCCGCGCGAGATCAGCGCTTTTCGGCAATTGCGCTCGCTGGATTTGAGCTACAATCAGTTCACGGGTATTTTCCTGAGCGAAAGCTGGATGTGGCTGAGCCGCCTGGAAAGTCTGGAAAATTTGAATCTGAGTTATAATACACTGGCAGAGTATCCGGCTGCACTGGATAAAATTACGACGCTTGAACAACTGGATTTAAGCTACAACTATATCAACTCACCGGAAATATCCAATGAAAACCTGGCGTATTTGAACTTGCGCAACAATGCGCTTTTGGATACGGATGAATCGGATTGGAATTTTCTGACAAATCTGCCAAATTTAAAAGAGTTGGACATTCGCGGAAACCATTTATCGGGTGAAGTGATCGATTTCATAAGAGAAAAAGTGCCGAAAAACTGCCGCGTGTTGGTGCAATAACCCGTTTCCAAAATAATCCCGCTCTCCGCAACGAACTTGCTTCCTTCACAGGCGTTCGTACACCACAAAAGAGTAAGCATAGGGGTTTTCAGCATCTGCGGGATGGTCCGTGCGGCGGATTTCCTGCCACTGGTGCTTGTCTATTTCCGGAAAGAAAACATCGCCCTCTATCTCGGTATGAATTTCGGTGATGATGAGTTGATCGACCAAATCAATGGCTTGCTCATAAATCTTGCCACCCCCCAGCACGTAAAGCCTGAGTGCTCCGGCGGCAGCGGCTTGCCCGAAACCCGCTTCGAGCGTATGCGCAACGATTCCCCCCGGCGCTTCGTAGTTTTGCTGGCGAGTAATAATGATAAAGCTCTGATCTTTATGAAAAATGGCGTTTCCCTGGTTCGATTCGTAGGAAGTGCGCCCGGAGAGCAGCCAGCCGTCAGCGATCGTGCGCCGGAAAAAAGCCTCATCTGCGGGCATGTGCCAGGGTAAGCCACCATCTTTACCGATGACATTGTTATCGGATTTAGCGGCAATAATGATTTTTTTCATATCAAATCAGACGCTTAACCTTTCGCTTTATTTTTTCCAGCAGGCTCTTGTTGTAATGCCTGGTCACCCAGGGTTGCATGTGCCAGGCAACGTCGTGCACGCGATCGCTTGTTTTGCGGAAAGCAATAGTCCGGTGGAATGTTTGTGCCAGTTCCCAACGCGTATCCAGTTTCAGGAAATCCACCAGTACCTTCACCGGTGGCATATCGGTATCATCCAACACCATCAACCCACCTTTTCTCAGGCGGTCTGCCGTGTAAAACCAATCCACGATGGGCCAGGGGAAAGCATGTTTCCCATCCAGAAAAACGAGGTCCAGCGGATCGATGGCAGCCTGGGGTAAGTACGCATCCGAGGATTGGATGACGAAAGAAACCTTGTCAAAATTAATATTCTTGTTGGCTGCATAACGGCGAATAGCTTCTGTTTCCGGCTCATTTGGAGTGATTGCCCGGTGCGTAGCGCTTTGCATGGCAAAAATCAACGTGGAGATACCGGCGCCTGTTTCCAGCGTACGGCTCGTGGCATCAACTTGATCGCGCAGAAAATAAGCTACTTCATTTGCAATGCCGTAGCAGGCGTGTTCCTGCTGCATCAGCTGGGCGGCCGCCTGTGGCGACAAGAAGCTCTCGGCGGGATCAAAGTCTCGCTGTATTTCCGTTTCGCTGCGATGAAAAGCAGGGCGCTCAGCCAGGATAGTTTCCAATAAATCCATAGTCAAATCAAAATTCCGGTGCTTCCAGTCTTACATGGTTGACAGCCCGCTAAGCTGCAGTGATCGCACCAGGGTTTTCAAAAAATCAAGCACCCGTCAAAAATACAATTTTCGATCAGAAATTGGCTATGTTGTAGAGAATTGGTAAAAATCCCAGACGACAAGCAGACTTTCGCCGGTGTAATGCCGCTGCGGATCGAGGCGTCTTTGGTGTAACGCCATGAGTTCTGCGTCTCGCTGCAGAAAAGTGTAAAGCGTGCGCATCACTTTACAAAAGCGCTCAAAATCATCCGCTTTCGGAATATTAGCGCTGCCTACCCGTTCCAGCATCGCCCGAAATTTATCCCCGTCGTACAGGGTGTATTGCTCCGGATATCGAAAAGCCAGATACAACGAAATCATCTGATACCGATCATCGTGGTAATGGTTGTTTTCGATGGAATGCGGATGCGCTTCTTTGTAGCCGCGCAGAAGTTCATCGCAATAAAAAACAAAGCGCCCGACGCGCCCTTCTATTGGCTTATTTTCATCGAATAAATCCTGGAAACCATGCCGAACCATATCCTCCGACAAGTCGATAAAGTTAAGCATCAAGCGCTTGGGTTCATAATTTTCGCGCCTCCAGAGGCGGCGGGTTTCGCTATTGCTCAGGCTGCGATCGTACATTGCTTTGAAATCAAGCGTTTCGGTATCCCAATGCTCCTGAAAAATGCGCTGGGATTCCCAGGCATATAGCCGCCCGGTCAGCCGGTTGCCCCGAAGCGCTTCTCTGTAAGCGGCAAGCAGCTCTTCAATTCGATTTAATTGCATAACAAAAATGGATAAAAAATATTGTCAGTAACTTAACTTCTATCTGAAAAAACAAACAAATGTGAAAACTTTTTGTGATATTTATAGTTGATCGTATGCTTATCATTCAAAAAAAATTCCAACAAATAAACACAACATCCAAGCCTGAAGCTTTCTTTGCTTCAGGCTTATTTATTCTGCGAACGCATTTCCTCTGAAAACGCATGCCGATTGCTTAGCGCCAAAAGCCAGGCATCCAGATGAAAATAGCGAAACATGCCCAGTGTCGGCTCCGGTTTGAAGCCCGGTAGCCGCGCCAACAAATCGCGTGCGGCGGCCGCCGCCTCAAAAGGACGATCCGCGATATGCCGGAACAGACCCAACAACTCCCGGTAGAATGAGGACACTCCCTCCACATTCGCGAGCTTGCGCTTCCTCGCCGTAGCCAGGTTTTTCACCAAAGTGTGTTCTCCGCTTTCGTAATGCGAAATAAGCGCTACCGTTTCATAAATTTCCGTGAAATGATTGCGCAAGTCTTTGGATGCCGTATGCAATGCGCGCAGATATTGCTGTGTTTTGGCGTGTTTTTCCAGTAGTAAATTGCTGATTGCCAGGTACAAAAATGAAACCAGCCCGACGCGATCCTGCACAATATCGTAATGCTGCAACTGCTCCACCAGCCTGGTTTCTATGTCCGATTCGATTTGCGCAAAGCGGCGGCGCTCGTACGCGATGACCAGTTCGGCGTAGATAAAATACACCAGTTGCTCCCGCTGAATGTTGTTTTTTGTTGCAAAGTGACGCGCCTCCCGGATGATGGATTCCGCTTCGGCGTAATTCTGCTCCCGGGTATAAATGTTGACCAGGTTTCTGAGCGTGTTCAGATAATCGAACGAATGGTGCGTGGCAAGCTGCGGATTGGCACGAAAAAGAGCAGCACCCTCCCGCCGAAACTGCAGGGATTCTTTTTCATTGCCGACGATATCGTGCAGAAACACCATCAATGTATTGCGATGAATCTTCCCGTAAAAAGAGCGCGGCTGCAATGCCGGCTGCAGAAAGTCTTCCGCCAGCAGATGCCGACAATATTGTACGACTTCCGGTGGATAAGCGGTAAGCTCGAATTTGCGCTTGTACCCCAGCATTTCGTTGCCGAGTTCGGCGTATTTGTACTGCTCGTCGAGTATGGCGATGTAGTTGCGCAGGCGTTCGTATATGGGCATAGTGGCATCGCCACTTTTATCGAACCGAATATGACCGAGGCGAAACTCACGGTCGGTAATTTCCAGCAGATAGGCATATTCTTCATACCGCACACAAAGTTTTTTCAACTTCTCCAAACGATCCGCCGCCATATCGTACAATTCCCGCTCAATTAGCAGGTCCGCCTCTTCCAAACCGCTTCGGATTTTACTGTACACACTTTTTTTCCGGTGAAACAAGGTAAGGCTTTTCAACAACAGTTCGGTGAGTTGTATCTTATGTACTTTCAGGTTTTTGCTGGCTTTTCCCAGGCGTTTTTTTACAACCGCTTCGTCATAAATTTCCATTCGGTTGATAACTTCGTAGAGTTCGGAAAACTTACCCTCCGATTGCCCAAAGTTCAATTTGTAAAATCGTTTTTCGGAAGGTGTCATCGAACAGATGAGCCGATGCAGGTGATCTTTTGGTTTTTTCATATAAACAGGTATTGCGGCGACATGTGCCGAAGTTTACTAAATAACAGTAGCAAGATGCGTAAGGGACGGTGCATCCTGATAGGCTGTTTGCAGGGGCAGAATCGATTTTTACAAAACTGGCTCCCTTCGGTGAGCGGAACCATTCCTTATTCGATACGCGAGGTATTCTTGTTTTCTCTCATCTTTCCCGAAAAGCAAATAAACACAACACCTGACTATGCTGTCGGAAACAAATAACTCCCGACAAGCAGGCTTTGGGATGAATAAAGTTAATATTTTCTGTGCGTATTACGATCAATACGTCGAGCAGAAATTATAAAAATTTGATGATGGATCGAATCAGAGGACGAGATTTGGAAAATCAGAACAATTTTACGGTGCCGGATCGGGAATAACCTGATGCACTTTTTCAATAGCTTTAAGCACTTCTTCCGGTAGCATGATGTGGATACTGGCAATGTTTTCCCGCAATTGCTCCATCGTAGTGGCGCCGATGATATTGCTGGTGACAAAAGGGCGGGTGTTCACGTAGGCAAGCGCCATCTGTGCCAGGCTCAGCCCGTGCGCATCGGCGATTTTCAAATACTTGGCAATGGCTTGCTGCGAGGGAGCGCCATTGTAGCGGGTGTATTGTTTGAACTGGTTGAGACGATTTTCGGGCTTATCGCGCCCCTGAATGTATTTTCCAGACAATGTACCAAATGCCAGCGGGGAATACGCCAGCAATCCCACCTGCTCCCGCATGGCGATCTCCGCCAAACCGACCTCGAAGGTGCGATTGAGCAGGTTGTAGGGGTTTTGAATACTCCTGCAACGCGCCAACCCGTGTTTTTCGGACAAATGCAGAAACCGCATTACACCCCAGGGCGTCTCGTTGGATACCCCCCAGTGGCGAATCTTACCGGCTTGCACCAGTTCATCCAGTGTTTCCAGCACCTCCGGGAAGTTATCCTCCCACGGATCGTTGGGGTCGTGCTCATAGCCGCGCTTGCCGAAGTAGTTGGTACGGCGTTCCGGCCAGTGCAGTTGGTAAAGGTCGATGTAGTCCGTTTGCAGGCGCGACAGATTGCCGTCGATTGCCTGCCGTATTTGTTCGCGATTGATGTGCAGCGGATTTCGGATATGCAGCATAGCGCGCGAAGGGCCCACCACTTTCGATGCAATCACGACCTGGTCGCGGTTTTTTCGTTTCTTCAGCCAGGTACCGATGATTCGCTCGGTACTACCCTGGGTTTCCGGGCGTGGCGGGATGGCGTACATCTCGGCTGTATCAAAAAAATTGACGCCCTGCTCCAGAGCATAGTCCATTTGCGCATGGCCTTCCGCTTCGGTATTTTGCTCGCCAAAGGTCATGGTGCCGAGGCATATTTTGCTCACTTTCAGATCGGTATTGCCGAGGGTATCGTATTGCATGCAGCTGTCATTTTTTAGGAACGGTCGTGAAAATAGGTAAATCTATCGGAAAACAAACTCGTGCCTTTTGAAAAAGTTCAGCCCGCTTCACCAAAAAACTTTGTAACTTCCCCCACAAAAAGTACCATGAAGCTACAGCTCACGTGCCCAAACTGTGAGGCTTCCATCCGTGCCGGTGATATCAATATCGACATGCTCATCGCCAAGTGCCACCATTGCCACACCGTTTTTTCTTTTGAAGACGAGTTTACCAAAGTTGCCCGCCAGCGCGCCGAAGTGCCCATGCCGCCTGGCATAGAGGCGTACAGCTACCCCAGCGAACTGAGCATCGAAATCCAATGGCGTAGAATGATGAGTGGATTTTTAACTTTTTTTACCATCTTCTGGAATTTGATTCTCATTCCATTTATCCTTATTGCTATTTTCCAGGGCGAATGGATCATTTTCCTGTTCATTGCACTTCATTTATTTGTCGGCGTTGCACTTGCGTATTACACTATCGCCATGCTGTTGAATACCACTTACATCACGGTGGATCGCTACAAGCTGATAGTAGAGCACAAGCCCCTGCCGGTCATCTCTTACAAAGACCAGGAGGTCACCATTGCAGACATTAATCAGCTTTTTATCGAAAAATATATTGCCAGCCGTACCAACGGACGGCCCGATTTTGCGTACATGGTTCGCTATGCCAAAAAGAACAGCAGCGACCACGTCACACTTATGCGCGGGCTGCGAAAAAACGAACAGGCACGCTACATCGAGCAGGAAATCGAACGCTTTCTGGAAATCGAAGATCGCCCGGTGGAAGGCGAATGGCTGCCGTAATTTGTAGAAAAAACTTTCGCGGCACGTATTTTTTCCATATCTTTCTCATCGAATCATCAAAAAATTATTTGACCAATGGGATTCATCAATGATTTTCGTAAACTCCTGTTCGCAAAAAAAGCCGTAGCCAAATCAACCGCCAAAAAAGCCGTGGAAAAAGGCAAGGAAGCAAGCGGTGAATTTGTGGACAAAGCGGAAGAATTTTTCGATAAAGCTTCCGATACGGCGGAGGACTGGTACGAAAAAGCCCGAGAAAAGGCGGAAGACATCGTAGCGGATATTCGATCGGAAACGCAGAAATCCACCAAAAAAGAAGAAAAAAATACAAATATCATGGAAGACGAAACCAAAAAGAATCAGTCGGATGCCGATAACGAAGATATGGACGATATTTTCAGCGCAATGGCGGAAGACGACACTTCCCCGGAAGAAACGACCTCGGATACGGCACAAGAAGAAACCGACGAACCGGCGGATGACTTCTTCAGCAAAACCGGCGAGCGCGTGCTGAAGTCGGCCGAAGAGGTGGGCGACAAGTTGCTCGACGAGGGCGAAAAATTCTCTCAAAAAGCAAAAGAGGCTGCCGGTAAGGCCGGAGAAAAGTTCCAGGAGTTGTCGGAAGATATTGGCGAAAAACTCTTCGAGCAGGGCGGCAAAACCTTCGAGCGCGTTAAGGAAGAAGGTTCCAAAATGTGGGAAAAAACCAGCGACTGGGTTGAAAAAATGCAGGAAAAAGCCGATGAGGAGGCCGCCAAAGAGGAAGAAATACGGGAAGCTGCCAAAAAACGCGAAGCAGAGCACAAATCAAAAGCCGCAGACAAAGATGCGGACAGCACGCTCGGCGGTATGGATAGCTTTTTTGAAAAAGCCAAGCGCTACGCCGAAGGCGACTACCATGGCACCGGCAAACCCAATCTTTCCAAAGATCCTACTCACCAGCCCAAAAAGCGGGACGGACAAGTACCCGGCTTCGAGGATCTGGACGGCGATGGCGATGAACTGATCGATGACGCTATTCTGGATGAGGATGATAAAGAGTGATTGTTCTTGCCGGTTCGGGCTCGATTTTTTTTTCAGTAATGACCAAAAAAACGACTATCTGAAAATCGGTTTTTCGATTTCGTACTGGCAGTAGCCAAAACCGTACGACTGGTTGTTTTATCTTGCCAATCAAAAAAATACACTATGCCGAAAGACTGGGAACTGGTGCGCTCGGAAGCGCTGGCTGACCTCAAGCTGTTCAGCGCACGTTTCGATTTTATGAAAAATCCGCGCAACGGCGCTACCGAGAAAATGATCGTGCTCGACACGCCCGATGCCGCAAATATAGTGGCCCTGACCAAAGAACAGGAAATGCTCTTCGTGCGTCAGTATCGCTTTGGCATCAGCGCCGACACACTGGAGCTGCCCGGCGGCATTGTGGATGCAGGCGAAACCCATCGGGAAGCTGCCCCGCGCGAGCTGCGCGAAGAAACCGGCTACTCGGGCGGCGCGTGGCAATACCTCGGTAGCATTCCCAGCAACCCGGTTTTTATGACCAACTCCATCCATCATTATCTTGCCGAAAATGTGCAGTTGACCCATCAGTTGCAACTGGATACCGGCGAAGACCTGCGGGTAGAAAAAATGCCGGTAACGGATGTGTGGCACCATTTCCGGGAAGGCGCTTTCCAGCATCCGCATACGGTGAATGCACTGCTTCGGTTTTTTATTCATCGGGGTATGATCTGAATTACAACTTCCGGTACATGATATAAGCGTCAACGTAGCCATGCTCGAAGTGATGAAATGCCTCCGGTATCGTACCAATGATCCGGAAACCATGAGCTTCCCACAGGCGTACGGCATTTTCATTGGTGCTGACCACCATGTTGAACTGCATGGCGCGATAGCCCGCCCGGCGCGCAGTTTCGATGGAATGCGCCGCCAGCAGCCTCCCGATGCCACGCCCCCGGAAGCGACGATCCACCATGTACGCCGCATTGGCAATGTGAGCGCCGTGCCCGGGATGATTTGGCTTTACGATGTATGCACCGGCGATCTCTCCAGCCACTTCCACCCCGCAAATCAGGTTTTGTTCGTTGATCCAGGAGGCTTCAATCTGCGTCCGCGTCGTGGTATGGTCATAGGCGAAATAAGCATTTTGGTCGATGACTTCTTTGAACAACTCCCACACGCGTAAAAACTCCTCAGGTGTGATCTTTCTAACTTTCATTTTGCGTATCTAAGACAAGTGAAAAATTACCATCATTTATTTTTTGTTGCTGTACAAGATATTTTCAATGGTAAAAATTTAACATTCAAATAAAATTTACTTTATAAATCTCTATTTAAATTTGTACTTTAAATTAAGATTAATTTATATTTGTGTACTTCTATTTGTTTGAGCCCCCATTAAAATACATCCTGAAACTCCGATAACATTTTACACACTATAGACGAAGCGACAGCATTGTAACGGAAACACTATTTTCAAATTTATACAGAAGCAAATATGCACAAATTACCTTTACTAATTTTGTTTGCAGCAGGGCTTTTTATCCAGCAGCTACAAGCACAGCGAGACTACAATATATACCTTGCATCAGGTGCGGTGCCGATACCGGAGATGTACGCACCGGAAGATGTAACTTCTACCCTGCTCCAGGAGTGCAGTTTTCTGGGTAGTTCCTATGTAACATTACAGTTTTACGATATACCCACTCCTGCGGAGCGGGCACAACTGGAAGCGCTCGGCATTGAGCTACTTGGCTACATTCCGAATTATGCCTTTCTCGCAAAAGTACCTCAGGAAGTTAACTTAAACCGTATTTCGGCGCGGGCGGTATTCGTCATAAAACCCGAGCACAAACTCAGTGAAGCGTTGATGAATGAAGACTTTCCCGCCTACGCGCTAGCAGAAGAGGGCGTCAAAGTGCGCATTTTGCCACAGCCGGATATAGCCCCGGTCATTCTCATGGAAAGCCTGAAGCGCATGGGATTTGAGCCGGGCGATTACAACCGCGAGCACCTCGCTCTAATCGTACCCGGCGACCGCATTCGGGAGTTGGCCGCTCACCCGGCCGTGATGCACGTACAACTCGCCGAGCCGCCGCCCGTTCCGGAAGGTTTGAACGGGAGAACCAGTTCGCGTATCAATCTCGTCGGGATAAGTACAAGCAATGGATATGACGGTAGCGGATTGGGCATTGCTATTGCCGATGACGGTTCGGTTTCACACATTGATTTTCAAGGCAGGCTCACCGATTTCACTTCTACGCCCGGCGGCAACCACGGCGATATGACGGCCGGGTTGGCGGTCGGCGCGGGCAACCTCAATCCTTTAGCAATAGGGATGGCACCAGGCGCGCATCTGCACCTCTACCCGATTGATGGCTATCCGCACATCGACCAGGCACCGCTCAATCTTTTACAACAAAACGTACCCGTTACTTCCACCTCCTACCGGGAAGGCTGCGCGGGCGTTTATTCGCAAAGTGCCCAGTTTGTTGATCGTCAGGTTTATAGCAACCCGGCGTTGCTTCATTTCTTTTCCGCCGGCAATGCAGCCGGTGAAGGCTGCGGCAAGTATGGCAACCTCACCACTGCGGATGGCGGGCGTTTTGGAAACATCACCGGAGGTCGAAAAGCAGGCAAAAACATCCTGACCATCGGCAACGTATGGTACGATGATCGGATCATGAACTCCAGCAGCCGAGGGCCCGCCGCAGACGGACGCATCAAGCCCGATCTGGTTGCTCAGGGGCAGGGCAGCTTCACAACGGATAGCGACAATGGCTACCGGAATGGCGGTGGCACTTCCGCAGCAGCACCTACGGCAGCGGGAGCTGCTTTGCTGTTGTATCAGGCTTATCGCGAAAGAAATGGCAACAGTATGCCCAATTCCGCGCTGATCAAAGCCGCCATGCTGAATACGGCTGAAGACCTCGGCAACCCCGGGCCGGATTACACCTACGGCTGGGGGCGCATCCACGTCGGACGGGCGATGGAAGTTTTGCAGAACAACTGGTACACAACGAATTCAGTGTCTCACGGTGCGAAGCGTTCGCATTCCATTTCCATTCCGCAGGGAACGCGCCAGGTACGAGTGATGGTGTATTGGCATGATACCGAAGGGCTTCCTTTTGCTGGTAAAACGCTGGTAAATGACCTGGATATGACCCTTCAAACGCCTTTCGGGCAAACCTATCGCCCCTGGGTGCTGAGTACCACCGCCAATCGGGACAGCCTCAATAAACCGGCTTATCGTGGGACAGACCACGTGAATAATGCAGAGCAAATCACACTGGACAATCCGGCATCGGGTAATTATACCATCTCCATTGACGGATACCTCGTGCCCGGTGGCTCACAGTCCTATACACTAGCCTACTATTTTATCCGGGAAGATTTAAAAATAACCTACCCGGTTGGTGGTGAAGGCTTTGTACCGGGCGAAACCGAAGTTATCCGCTGGGATGCTACGGGCAATACCGGGACGTTTACGCTGGAATATTCCATGAACAATGGCGCTAGCTGGCAGCTCATTGTAGGCAATATTGCCGGGCATCTTCGGCATTTCGACTGGCAGGTGCCCAATATTGCAGAAAGCAAGGTTCGCATTCGCGTGCGCCGCGCGGGGCAGTCGGCCATTTCACCTCAGCCGTTCAGCATTTTTGAATTGCCGGATTTCCAATTTCGCTATATAAATGACAACACGGCGGCTATTCGCTGGCAGCCAGTGCCGGGAGCGAATGTCTATGACGTATTCGCCCTCGGGGAACAATACATGGAACGCATTGGCTCGACCACCGAAACAAGCTTTTTGTTCAACATCGCAACCGGCAAAAAAAACTGGTTCAGCGTTCGCGCCCGCAACACCGACGGGGCTGTGGGCAGGCGCGCCATTGCCAAAACCTACGAGCACCAACCGTGTGAGCAATTGGTAACCCTGCGCCTCGCCTTTGATCTTTACCCCGCGGAGACATACTGGGATATTCGCGATGCCAATAACCGCATTTGGGCAGCCGGCGGCCCCTACGCACAGTCTTACCAAAGCAAGGTACTGGATATTGATATCTGTTTGCCGACAGGCTGTTATACGCTGAATATGTATGATACCTACAACGACGGCATGTGCTGCAATGGAGGCGAAGGCAGCTATCGCCTGACCGACGGAAATGGCAGAGAACTCGTCGCTGGTTCCGAATACGTAGGCGCCATTTCACATCCTTTTTGTATAGACGATATTATCCAGACTACGCCACTAGCCGTTCGGATTGAAAATGTAAAAAACGTATCCTGTTTCCAGGAAAGCGATGGACAGGCAACAGCGGTGGTTAGCGGAGGCAACAGCAATTATACCTATCGCTGGAGCAATGGAGCAACAACCGCCACCGTCAATAATCTGAAAGCCGGAACGCACCGAGTGACCGTTTCCGATGGTGTTGCCCAAATGGCTGCCAGTGTATCTATTGCAGAGCCGCCAAAACTGGAAGTACAGCTATCGGCAGAATACGGGAATTGCAGCGAAGGCGATGAGGGCTTCATCATCGCGAAACCAACGGGCGGCACACCACCCTACCGCTATTTTTGGAATAATGGCAGCCAGGCACAGACGGTTTTCGGTATTGCGCAAAGCAACTATCGCGTTACTGTGACAGATGCCAATAATTGCTCGGTGACTTCCGGCATTGAAGTATCGCCTCCGATAGCCCTTTCCGTAAGGCTCACGGCAAAAAATGTGCGTTGTCACGGCGGCAATAACGGCGAATCCACCGCACAGGTGAGTGGAGGTGCGCCGCCTTATTCATTCATCTGGAGCAACGGCAGCAATACGACGACGGCAAGAAACCTGGCTGCCGGTGTTCATTCTATTACGGTGACCGACGGAAGAGGGTGCGAAGCGACCGCCGCTGTTCATATCGGCTCCCCTTCAGCTATCGGAATTGAGTTTGACGTCACACACGTCTTTGGCACGTCCAATGGCGCCATTACGACCTCCGTGAGCGGCGGCCAGCCCGGCTACACCTTCCGGTGGTCGAACGGCGCTCAAAGCGCTAATCTGTCTAATCTCGGGCCGGGAACTTTCACCCTCACCGTCACCGACAGTAAAGGCTGCACGGCTACGCGCTCGGTGAGTGTGCAGTTGCAGGACCCCGCCAATTGCACTGCTCGCGGCAGCAATACCCGCTTCGAGTGGATTGAGCAGGTGCGTATCGGAGCCGTGACGAATGCCAGCGGCAATGATGGTGGTTACGGCGATTACCGCAACCGCTCGCAGGTGGTAGCGCCCGGCGACCGGCTGGACGTTCTGCTCACACCAGGATTTCAAGCGGGCGCTTTCCGCGAATTTTGGCGCATCTGGATTGATTGGAATCAGGATGGCGACTTTCTGGATGCCAACGAGGAGGTATTTGCAGCGAATGGCGCTACGTCAGCCGTGGAGGGTTCGTTCTATTTGCCACTAAACATACCAACCGGCAAATTCAATATGCGCGTGAGCATGCGATACGGTTCGCCGCCTTTGCCCTGCGGCACTTTCCCCTACGGTGAAGTGGAAGATTACCGGCTCGAGGTGATGCAAAACAGCGGACTGGCTCTGGCTACAACGGCAACGGCTACCGGAAAAAACCTCCATGCTTCAACAAAAACAACATCGGTCCGGATGGCTGATGCTCAGGTATATCCGAACCCCAGCCACGGAGAAGTGATGCTGGATTACGACAGCCCCAACGATGGCATGTTGACAATTGTTCTGCTGGATGCGACTGAAAAAATACAATTGCAAAAATCCGTTCCGGTATCAACCGGCGCGAACAAAATACCCCTCACTATGAAACACGTAGCGAGAGGCTCCTATATACTTCAAATATTTGGTGCAGACGAGTTGTTGGTGAAACGTTTGCTCATTTTTTAATTTAAACCCACGACCAGCCCAACCGGCTTTCCGCCTGAATTGTTCTACGTTCTTTTCAGCGGAAAGTCGGTTCTTATGAAAGTCAGTAGCCTTGTTATTACGGATCGGTCACAACTCAGCGCGTCGTTGCTCGTGCTGTTGGGAGGGATTTGCTTTGCTGCCAAGGCCGTTATTGCCAAACTCGCTTACCGCTACGGCATTGATGTGGTTTCGCTGCTTACGCTGCGCATGTTGTTCGCGCTGCCTTTTTTCGTAGTCATCTACTGGAACGCCACCCGCAAAGCCCGCCGGCGACAACAATTGCCGCTGCCGCCGGGCATGATACTGCGGGTGGCGGGACTGGGGGTGCTGGGATTTTACCTGGCCAGTTTACTCGATTTCATGGGATTGCAGTACATCCCCGCCAGTTTTGAACGCCTTATTTTGTTTATTTACCCTACGCTGGTGGTCATTCTGTCTTATTTTATTTTCAAACGGCGCATCAACAAAACACAGGGCGTAGCGCTGGCGCTGACATACATCGGCATTGCCCTTGCTTTTTTGGAAAATTTGCTGCAGCCTGCCAGTAACAATTTCCTGCTGGGGGCGGGTTTTGTTTTTCTGTGTGCCCTGGTTTTTGCATTCTATCTCATCGGCGGTGGCAATATCATTCCGAAACTGGGCACCTGGCGCTTCACCTCTGTAGCTATGATTGCTGCGACGCTGGTCGCCACGCTTCATCACGGCATCGTTTTACAATGGAATTTGTGGCACTACCCGTTGGAATTGTATGCGCTCATGGCGCTCATGGCAGTGGTAGCTACCGTGATGCCCTCGCTGCTGATCGCCGAAGGACTGCGCGTAATCGGACCGAGCAATACTTCCATTATCAGCAGCGTTTCGCCCATTGCAACCATCATCATGGCAGGTATTTTCCTGGATGAGCGCCTCGGCTTGCTGCAATGGACGGGGACTTTTCTCGTGATTGGTGGTGTTCTGCTAATTACCCTTTACAAGGGTGACAAGTTGCCCGAAATAAAGAAACTCCAGCATTGAAAGCATTTTGTCGTATTGATAATCAAATTTTGCCGAATCGCCAATCCTGTATGGCAATATCAGCGATGCTTCGCCGGCGCTCGGTCTTTCGGATCGCTGATCAGCACATTGAAAACCGACAAAATCACCGAAAGTACAATCGCCCAGAACCAGCCATCCACCCAAAAATCGGGTAGCAGCCAATCCGTGAGCAGAATCATGGCGCCGTTTACTACCAACAAAAACAACCCCATCGTAAGAATAGTAAGCGGCAGCGTGAGCAGCAGTAAAACGGGGCGAACGAGTACATTTACCAGGGCCAGTACCAGAGCCACGATGATGGCATCGAGGTAATTGGTCACTTCAATTCCTCTGAAAACCGAACCGGCTGCATAGATAAGCAAGCCATTTAGTACCAGAGCAGTCAGAAATCGCATTTCAATCTTTTTTATGTTGGAAATATTTACTTATTCCTTCTCTTTACTAAAAAAAGAGCGCAGCCGGAATCGACTTTCATCATACTTCTCTTCAAACATTTGCTCTTGTCCATAAACATCCGTACTCAACAAAAAACTCAGCGGCTTCAACACATCGACTTGCTCCATGAGTACTTTCAGCACCGCAATAACGGGCAGTGCCAGCACCAGCCCCGCCACACCCCACACGGTACCACCCAGTATCAGCCCGATGACCGAAATGAGCGGATTGAGCTTGACCGAAGAACCGACGATTTTCGGCGTAATGAGATTGCTCTCCAATGTCTGAATGATGTTATATGCAACAACAACCGCAATAGGTTGCCAAAGATTATCGGTGGTAGCCAATGCGTACAGGAAGGGCAACAGCGCCCCGATAAATGTACCGACGTAAGGAATAACCGCCAGAATACCTGCCAGAAAGCCCCAGAACAGCGCGTATTCAACCCCGATCAGCCAGAGGGCAGTACTGTTCAGCGCTCCCAAAATCAGCATGACCAGCAAGATGCCGTACAGATATCGCTGCGCAACGCGCTGTATCTGGTTGAGCAGCTTTTTCATTTCGCTCCGCTCGCTGCGGGAAACCTGAATGAGCGCAAACTGCCGGAATGCACTTCGATACAGCAGGAAGAAAAAAACATAAATGACCGTAAGCGCCAGATTAACAAAAAAAAGCGTAGAAGAAGTAAGCCCTTTGCGAAGGAAGGAAAAGGGCGCCTGTAACACGCTGGAAAAATTTTCAGAAATCCATTGTTCGCTTTGCGTACGGGAGAAACCAAAGCGCTCGTTGATCCAGATGAAAACATCCCGGACACCGGCCTGCAATTTATCACCAATGGCCGTCGGATTTTCCAGCACATCCAGCAACTGAACGGAAAGGAGCGTAAAAATGCCCAGGACAGGAATGAGCACCACCAGAAAAGTGAGAAAAATAGCCAGCATCCGCCAGGGTATCCAGCGTTCGATGAAGTTGCACACCGGCGTGAGCATAAGGGCGAAAAATGCCCCAAACGCAATTGGAACAAGAACGCCCCGCCCGACGAGCGCAACATACCCCAATAAAAAAACAATGAGCAGGGCGAACCCCACTCTTTGCAGACTTATAAGCCGATTATCCATAGTTGTTGTGTTTTGAAAAGAACGAAATTATGAGGCTTCTCCACTCTTTTCAATTTTCACTTTGTCCAAAAAGTCAATCAATTTTATATCGCCGTAAATACCGTAAGAACTGACGACCAGCCCCCGCAATCCATCCTTGCATTCAATAGCAAAGACTGCAGACATATCCGATGGGTTACTCATCCCCTCGAAGCGGTGATATTCAACGATTTTCATATCATCGGGCTGGTATTTTTCGCCTGTTTCCAGGCACTCCATGCCATCGTCGCGCACCTTGAATTCGTGGGTGTAGCCCCGCTCTTTCAAGCCTTTCATTGCATCCAGCATTGTTGAATATTGATGCCGTTTCATAGCTTTATATTTTTCAAATGAGACATTAATCTGAGATCAGACGGTTAATTCGCCTACTTTTTGCGTTGCCCAGGCATCCAGCATCCAGGATTTTTTCTCCATGCTTTCCAGAAACCCGCCGATCATATCAATCGTGCCTTCGTCACCTACGGCTTCTGCTTTTTTGATGACGTCTCGCATGTCTTTGATCAATACTTTGTGGTTTTTCAAAATGTTTTCCACCATTTCGCGGTCATCATAATTAGGTTGCACCTCCTGAATATTGGCTTGTGCCAAATAATCCGACATATTGCTGATGGGGCGATAGCGCAAGATCAAAACCCGCTCGGCGATTTCGTCAATTTTGATGCGGGCGTCGTTGTACAAATCTTCAAACTTCTCATGCAGGTCGAAAAAGTTTTCGCCTTTCACGTTCCAGTGATAATTTCGCAAATTTTGATAATATACATGATAATCAGATAATAATACATTCAATGACTGTACGGTCTCTATTAGCTTTTCGCGTTCTAATCCTAAATAATTCATATTCTATTTCCAGATTTTAATTAATTAAATGATTTCCTTTAGAACGGCAAGCCTCCGGTGGTGTTCAATTGTTGCCAAAATAATCAATTGCATTTTCCGGCAGGCAAGCAAGCAAGGAGAAAAAAAGTTCAGGATTGCACCAGTTCTGCCACTTTCGTCCGAAGCAATTGCTTTGCCGGCATCCCGATGATCTGATCAATAAGTACGCTCTTCCGGAAGAAAAAAACAGTCAGGTGACCATTGATGCGATACTCCTCGGCGAGTTTCGGCGCTTTTTCGGGGTCAATTGAACAAAACCGAACGTCTGTCGCTTCGTATGCCCGTGCCAGCTTATCCATGAGAGAATGCAGCATGGGCGCGCCCCCGGTCCAATCGGAAGCAAAAACCACAACTCCGGTGAAATTTTCTGTTTCCAGCATTTTAACAAACTGATTTTCCGTTATTTCATGGTATGTAAATGAGTGTTTCAACACGAAAGCTTTGTTACAAATATAAATATCGTTTCTATAATACCAAACGTGTACCAGAGTTCAAAACAAAGAAGCAAAATATTGATTTTCAATTCATTAAATCAAAGCATACACTACGTTAAAAAACCGCAACTCCTGAAATATCAGGAATTGCCGAATAACCATCAGGAAGTTAAATCACTTTTGGAGATAATCCATCCGGTCGATCCCCAGCTTTTTCATGCGGGACGTCAGCGTTTTTGGATTGAGGTTCAGTAGTTTTGCTGCGCCGCTATTCCCACTCACCTGCCCCCGGGTACGGCTTAGCGCTTCGATGATGTGCTCGCGCTGCATTTCCTCCAGCGTTTTGAAGGTGTGATTGCTCATCGTAGCAGATTTTCTAAAAGAAAGATCCAGTTTCAGTTGTTTATTATTGGAAAGAATCATACCGCGCTCCACGATGTTTTCCAGTTCGCGCACATTGCCAGGGAAATCATATTGCAGCAACTCATCCAGGAGGTGCTGGGGGATTTCGCTTACCGACTTGCCCAGTTGCTGGTTGTATTTTTCCACAAAATGCCGCACCAGCAGAGGCACGTCCTCCATTCGTTCGCGCAACGGCAGGTTGAATATTGGAAAAACATTCAGGCGGTAGTACAAATCCTGACGGAAGCGCCCCTGCTGCACCAACGCCTCCAAGTTGCGATTGGTAGCGGCAACTACCCGTACGTCCACGCAAATAGTTTCGGAGCCCCCGACCCGCTCAAATTCCTTTTCCTGCAATACGCGCAGTAACTTTACCTGCAAATCGAGCGGCAATTCGCCCACTTCGTCCAGGAAGAGCGTGCCCCGGTGCGCTGCCTCGAAGCGTCCGGTTTTGCGCTTGTAGGCGCCGGTGAAAGCGCCTTTCTCGTGCCCGAACAATTCGCTTTCGATCAGGTTTTTGGGCAGCGCACCGCAGTTGACCTTGACCATTGGGCGGTCGGCACGGTCGCTGAGTTGATGAATAGCCTTAGCGAGCAATTCCTTGCCCGTACCGGTTTCGCCCATGATGAGCACCGTAGCATTGGTATCCGCTACCTGTTCTACTTCCTGTAATATGCGCTTGTATTTTTTACTTTTGCTGATAATATTGGTAAAAATGTGCTCCAGCTTAATTTCTTCTTTCAGGAAAACGTTTTCTTCTTCCAGTTGCTGGCGCAATTTTTCATTCTCCGCCAGTTGCTGTTGCAATTCCTCTTCCTTCCTTTTGCGCGCCGAAATATCGCGCAGGATGGCGCATCCCAGTTCATTGCCTCCAAACTGAATCAGCGAAATCACCGCATTGACTGATATTTCCGAATCATTTTTGCGTTGCATCTGGTATTCTTCGGCAATGGTTTCACCGGCCTGCATTCGCGCCCAATGGCGTGCGAAATCCGCACTTCCCAACTCCGGCAGCAAATCTACAAGCGCCATTTTTCTGAGTTCCTCCTCCCGGTAGCCCAGTTTTTGCAGCATCGCTTCATTGAAATAAATAAAATTGCCGCTGTAATCAAACCAGCAAATGAAGTCATTCGCCTGGTTGAGGGTATAATGCGATAGTTCGATAATCTCGTCCCGTTCTTTCTTTTTGGTCAGGTCGCGCGCAAACTCCACGCAGTATTCCTGCCCTTTGAAGCTGACATAATTCGCCCACACCTGTACGTGCAAGGACCGTCCATCTTTCGTCAGGCGCATTTGCTCGGTTTCCAGGTTTTTGTTTTTTTTCAGCGTATGCCAGCGCTGTTGCCACTTTTGGGATGAAAAATGGTGTTCGATCTCCTGCAGCTTCATGTCGAGTAGTTCGTTTCGGGTATAGCCAAGTTTTTCGCAAATTGCCTCGTTGACGTACACGAACGCCCCATCTGCCGATAGCCAGTTGATCATTTCGTAGGCTTGATCGATGCAGAATTGCATGAGATACAATTCATCGGTACGGCCGGATACCCCCGACAGATCCTGCATAATACCCAACACTTTATACGTTCGCCCTTCGGTGTGAATGGGCTTAGCGTGCAAATGGATGCGCAGCGCACGGTTGCCTGACATGTTAAGCTCGGTTTCGAGTGGCTCGCCGGTTTGGACACATTGTTTCAGGCGCGACTTGAGCGCAGCGAATTCCGGCTCGGGAAGTCGTTGTTGCAACATTTCTTCTGCTTTTTCGGCGCTCAGTTCTTCCGTTCCGGGTATATTCAGCAGGCGCTGCATACCGGCACTGAGCAGTATGGTATTGTGCTCCAGATTCCATTCCCAACTGCCGGTGCGGGATATTTGCTCCGTCATTTGCAGCAGGTGATGATAGCGTTGCTTATCCAGCAAGTTTTCTACAATGCCAAAGCAGAAATTCTCGCCGTCGGCTTGCATAAGTACGCCACGCAAACGCACCGGATAAATGGTCCCCTGGGCGGTCATGTGCTCGGTTTCCAGCGCAATTTGCTTTTGGTCGAGTAGCTGCTGCCACAATTTTCGCCACTGAATGAGCGTAGTATTTGGATTTACCTGAAAAATGGTTTTCCGGGCAAAATCCGGCTTGACGTACCCCAGTTCGTCCACAAACTGACTATTGACGCCCAGTATATTACCGTCTTTATCCAGCCACATTACCCCGTGCTGCATCACTTCGGCGGCATCCATATACGCCGACAATAATTTATTCTGTGCTGTTGATTCTGGCATGTTTTCTTCTATCCTCGGTTCAATTGTCATAACAACGAATAAAATACGACAAATAGCTGAAATCTTCCGCTTTTTTCGGGAATTATAAATGATGAAATCTCGCACACCTCCTGAAATATCAGGAAGTGCACAAGACAAAAACTTTCTTAAAACTTTGATTATCAGTAATTTAAAAAAACGGCACGGTACTTGCACTTCTTTTAGGGAATCATTGCAAATTATTCGTAAGCAAGATTTTTACAATCCATATTCCTTTAATCAAAAAGTCCAGCACATGACATCCTTTGAATTTAAGAGCCAATACAACCAACTGGAAGATCTTCTTTTTGCCTTCGCTATGAAGCTCACCCGCAATTATGATCGGGCAAAGGATCTGATGCAGGAAACGGTAGCCAATGCTTATGCCAATCGCGACCGTTTTAAAATGGGCACCAATTTTAAAGCCTGGATGACGACCATCATGCGCAATGCCTTTATCAACGATTATCGAAAAATCCGCAAGCGCAACCAGGTGGAACAGCCCATCGAAGATGTAGCTTATGCAGTGGAGAGCAAAACCATCAATCAAAAAGCAGATTCTATCATCATGATGAAGGAACTGCAGGGGATACTCAGCAGCCTCAAAGATGACCACCGCATTCCTTTTTGGATGTACTTCCAGGGGTATCAGTATAATGAAATTGCCGACCAACTGGACCTGCCCATCGGTACGGTGAAGAGTCGCATTTTCTTCGCCAGAAAAAAACTCAAGAAAAAAATTAATGCTGATTACAGTTTTACTCGCGCCTGATATCTTACGTTGTATTGAACAAGAAAGATGATTTCCCGTTTAATAAGTAAGTAAAATAATTAAATAACAAAATGAATCCTTATTTAAGAAGGACTAAATATAATTTTTTAATCAAAAAAAGATAAATTATGAAAAAGCGAACATCAAGATTATTGATTGCACTCGGAGCAGGATTATTGGCAGGTGGAGCCGCAGGTTTCTACCTCAATTCCCAAAAAGGTAAGAAAATGCGTAAGCAGGTAAATAAAGCCGTGAAAGACCAGGCCGGTCAGGTTTCTGATAAGTTCAGTAATATGGCAGACAGCGCCAAGAATTGGTTTGACGACATGGCCAATGCCGCGAAAAACCAGATTTCCAACCTATCAAACTCCGCAGAAGGCACCATAAATGAAGCAAAAGACAGCTTCCAGGAAGGCGCCGACAAAGCCAAGAAGAAACTGGAAAAAACCTCCAACCACATCGAAGAAGCGGTGGAGATGAAATAATCCATTTCTAAAAAACGGCAACCTGAGGTAATGAAGCAATCAGAAAAAGTTTTACAAACTGCCGGCGAAACAACAGAATATGCGCGACAGTACATCAATCAACAGATTGAATATTACAAGCTCGAATTGGCAGAAAGGCTGGCAAAAGCTACTGCTTCGATGGTGACGATCATAACCGTTGCAGTAATTACCATACTTGTAACGGTGTTTCTCGCCCTCGCAGCAGGGCTATACCTCGGGGAACAATGGGGGTCTTATCCATTGGCGTTTTTGGGCGTTGGCGGCATACTTATTGCCACCGGCGTTATTTTTTATATACTCCGACGCCAAATTATTACCAACCCTATACTTTCCATTATTATCAGATCATTTTTAGAATGAAAAAACAAATCAATACATTACAAGAATTACAGGCAGAAAAGCAAAAGCTGCGGCTCAAAATGGAAGTGACCCGCCACGCATTTATGCGAGGTGTTGAGCAATCGCAACGGGAAGTACGTCATTTCGTATGGTCGAAGCTGGCGCTACCCGCTACCCTCGCCGGACTAACGGCTAAAGGCATTGCGTATTTTGCCAACGGAAATGGCGTGGAACATGCGTACGCAGACGCCGAAGATGCGGCGGCATCCGCCTCCTCTCCTCACTGGGTGGAGCACCTCGCTCCTCTGCTAACTGCCCTCTTTGAGATGCTCATGCAAACAGACGACGAAGACCACGATTGATTTTTGTGCTTCTTTTCCGCACCGCATTTCTCCAAAAAAGTTTATTTTTAGCCTAAAAGCAAGGCATGGGCAAGCGCTATCAAATTCTCAACATCGTCGGATTTATCGGCATACTTCTCACGAATTACCTTGCCGTCACGCTGCCCCTGGCGGGTAACACCACCGGAGAACTGGCAGCGCTCTACCCCAGCCTGTTTACGCCGGCGGGGTTTACCTTCAGCATCTGGAGCGTGATATACCTGGCGCTGCTGGCATTTATCATCATTCAATCCGGCAACTTATTTGCTCCTGCACAATCCGCCCCCGCTTTTGTCCACGATATTGGCATCTGGTTTTTTCTCAATGCCTTGTGCAATGTGGGCTGGCTTTTTGCCTGGCACTATCGGCTCGTGGGGCTGTCGGTTCTTATCATGCTGGGCATACTCACCACACTTCTTGTCATTTACCGGCGGTTGCGCATTGGAGACATAGTTCCTCCGGCAAAAGTACGCTTTGGCGTACATCTCCCTTTTCAATTGTACCTCGGCTGGATTACCGTTGCCACCATTGCCAATCTCAGTGCACTGCTGGTGCACCTGGGTTGGGAAGGCGAACCGCTCACACCGGTTTTCTGGACGGTTTTCATGATCGGTATTGGTACCGTGCTCGGTGCCTGGATGTTGTTTGCAAAAAAAGACATAGCCTACGCGCTCGTCCTGATTTGGGCATTTTACGGCATTTTCTCCAAGCGGAGCAATGCAGATGTTGTGCACAGTCCGATTGTAATCAGCACATTGGTTGCGATTGGTGTATTGCTGCTGCTATCGGTTTATACCTTCATACGCCGTCGGCAAACGGTATAATCCAACACTTTCCGATAAGAACTTTCCATTTTATATTTGAAATCAAATAAAATTCTGCGCTTTTTTTCGATGGCGATGAGATATTTTTCACTTTTTCGCTATCTATGCATTTGCTGTCGGCACAAACTCGCAGCGACGCCAAATATTCACTGCAATAACCGCATCATGAGTCAACAAAAGCAAGGGCATTTTATCCGGGAATTTGGGCTGGTTGCCGCCATTATCATTTTCGTCAGTTCGATCCTCGGTTCGGGAGTTTATAAAAAAGTAGCGCCGATGGCACTGGACCTTCAGTCGCCAACACTGGTACTGCTGGCTTGGGTAGCGGCCGGTATCATCACGCTGTTTGGCGTGCTCACCACGGCGGAGATTGGCAGTGTGATCACAGAATCGGGCGGGCCATACGCCTATTTTCGGCGCATTTATGGTCGGCGTTTTGCGTTTTACTACGGCTGGTCGAGTTTCGCGGTTATTCAATCTGCCTCCATTGCGTCCATTTCCTACGTCTTTGCGCAGTCGTTCAATGCGATGATTCCCTTGCCTCAACTGGGCGGCGCGTGGGAAACTTACGAGATACTGGGTTTATTCACCCCGTTTGCCAATTTGGGCGTCAAGCTCACTGCCGTAGTGCTGATCGCCGTATTGGCAACGATCAACATCCGCGGCGTGAAAGAAGGCGGCTGGGTAAGCAAAGTGATAACGGTGATCGTAGTGGTGAGTTTGTTTTTCATCATCATTACCGGTCTGGGTATGAGCAACGGTTCGGCAGAAAATTTGCGGCAGGCAGCAAGCACGTACCCGCCGGCAAGCTTCAGTGGCAACCTCGGACTCTTCGGAGCGTTCTTTGCGGCTATGCTGGGGGCTTTCTGGGCGTACGAGGGCTGGCTGAACATCGGTTTCATCGGGGAGGAAGTAAAAAACCCGCAGCGCAATATTCCGCTGGCGCTAATTTTCGGCATTCTGATTATCATCACGATTTATTTGCTGGTGAATTCGGCTTACCTCTACGTAGTGCCGATAGATCAGATGATTGAAATTGCCAATGATGAAAATTCTATCGCTGCGGTGGAAGTGATCCGGAATTATATGGGCGCGCCCGGGGTTATCTTCATTTCCATTCTCATCATTATAACCACTGCCGGCTGTACCAATGCGACAATCCTGACCGCTGCGCGGATTTACTACTCCATGTCGAGAAATGGACTCTTCACCAATCGGGCAAATTACCTGCACCCGCGCTTCAATACCCCCTCCCGGGTGCTGGTGATGCAGGCAGTTTGGTCAAGCAT
This sequence comes from uncultured Saprospiraceae bacterium, assembly GCA_964517175.1. GTDB lineage: Bacteria > Bacteroidota > Bacteroidia > Chitinophagales > Saprospiraceae > JADJNW01. The sequence continues at coordinate 5,640 of CAZFBU010000018.1, read as the reverse complement.
GCTGGTGTTCTCCGGCACCTTCGATCAGTTGACCGATATGCTGATTTTTGCTTCTTTCATTTTCTACGGCTCGATTGCTGCGGGCGTATTTGTACTTCGCCGCAAAGAACCCAATACGCCGCGCCCGTACAAGGCATTCGGCTATCCTGTCATTCCGGCAATTTTTGTGCTTTTTTGCGCTGTGCTGGTGCTCGTCACCTTCTTTCAGCGCCCGCGCGAGGCAGGCATTGGACTGTTTCTGATTCTGCTGGGTACGCCGTTTTACTATTATTGGAAGAGAAAATATCGCGACCAGCAAAGCTGATAGATATTTTGGTGAGAGGTAGTGGATCAAATCGGTTGGCGGAGATTTCGTAAATCTTTAAGATTTGCGAAATCTGAACAAAATCAATACAGCACCTGCCAGCCTTCGCAGAAGTAGGTGGTACGACCGGCGATCTTGGTTTTCCTGACTTCGCCTTCCCCTTCAGGAGCCGGTTTGCCTTCTTCGCGCCATTGCCAGAGCCAGTCGTCGGGGTATTGTTTGTAATATGCTTCTTTATTGACGGCAAAAGTCAGAATTTGCTGCATTTTTGCATAGATATCACGCAGTTGCGCTTCGCTGAGTTGGTGTACGCGGGAAGCCGGATGGATGCGGGTTTGGTAGCAAATTTCATCCGCATACAAATTACCAACACCGGCAAGGTGACTTTGATTCAGTAAAAAACCTTTGATCGTACTTTTTTTGCCCGCTGCCTGCGCCAGAAAATCCGCTACGCTGATGCGCAGCGCGTCTTCGCCCAAGCCAATTTCCCGAAGGTAGGCATTGCGATCTTCCAGGTAGCGGATTTTGGCAAACTTGCGCGGATCGTCGAAGCCGAGCCGGAAGCCATTCTCGAAGCAAAACGCGAAGCGCTCATATTTCGGGCGGTCTGCCTGCTCGCTGTAATATTTGATGTCGCCCGTCATGCCAAAATGCAGCAGCACGGCGTGCCCGTTGTCCAGTTCACCGAACAGGTACTTACCCTGCCGATACGAGCCGGTGAAAATTCTGTTTTGCAGCCTTTCGGCAAATGCATCGCCGCTCACGTTGCGGATAATCTTCTCGTCGTGCACGTCCACGCGCTCAATGCGTTGCCGGAGTGTCGTTCGATCAAAATATTGTTGGAAGGTATTGACTTCGGGTAGTTCTGGCATTTTTTACTTTTGTCCAATTTTAACAGCCCAATGCCAAAGTTGTTGAAAGTATAACAACCCGATGCCACTATTCTGATTCCCCTTCCTCCTTTGGTGGCTTCACTTCCAGGCTTTTATTCACCCAGACTTTTGCTTTTTCAAACTGTTCTTTGTAGAATTTTTGGAAATTCTCCGGATTTAGATCGTGTAAGGTGCCATTTTGGTCGAAATGTTCTTTAAATACCTGCCCCGTCGCATACGTGGATGCCATAGCGAATGCCGAAAGCGACAGCCCGCCCAGCGCCCAGCCAATGCCGGGAACGGATTTGAACAAAGACCGGAACAAGTAGCCCGGAATGCGCCCCACGAAAGTGCTCATCAGCGCCAGAGTGATGGTTTTGCCTTTCTCTTCGTTGTATTCCTTGCCGTAAAACGTGCACAATTGCTTCACCATGTCCACCTGAATGGCAGAGATCGCAATCATATCGAGAAAGGGAATCGGCAGGAAACCCGGAGCAGTTGATAGCCACGCATGGTTTTTGATGATCTGCTCCGCGCTTTTAATTTCTACTTTATTTTCCATTTTCATTTCATTTTTCAAAAATTAAAAAAATAACAAGTAACAAAAATAACAAAACCTCAATCACATTCGCAGGTTTGCTTTTTATTCACCCGCTTCGGCGGATAATAATCGTAATAATCGCCAATACCCAGTCGATCTGCCTGTTTTGCCATTTTTTTGACAGTGTGCCCGGCAAATTCATCCGTGCCAAAATCACGCAATACTTTTAGCAACGAACACCCCGCATCCGCAATGTACAGTCGCGCGATGTACTTTTCCGAGCCATCGGGGCAGCGCACAATTTCAAAGTGCGACAAATACCGCAGGTCGATGTACAGGTCTTTGTTCCAACCGCCTTTGCAGTTTGGAATGCCATAGAAAAACTTCCCCTCAGCGCTGCGCTCCACGCTTTTCGCGAAAGCATCGAAGGTTTGCTTCGCAGCTATCGGACACTCGCCATATTCAAACGCCAGCCGCGCCTGGTTATTGGACGTGCGGTCGAATGCGATCAATTGCCGTAAATCCTGGTCACTCAGGGCACCAACGCCTGTTTCGGCATCCCGATGCAGCACGAGCTGCGGATCGAAGTATGCGAGAATGCCTGCAAGCAAAAAAATTCCAATAAGGACGGCAGTGTTCTGTTTCATGGCGATTTCCGTTTTTACGAGCCTCCTCCATGTACGTTCCCAAAACTAACTGGTTTTTCGATGAGATGCACATTATTTATATGAAGCTCCTGATTTTACATACAAAGATCGCGGAAAAAACCATGCAACGCAATTTTGACACAGACACGCAGTTAGCAGGTTACAGGTTTAGAATAAAATTTTATACTCTTGGTAATTTAAAAGACCAGACGGAATAAAGAATATCCTTTTTGAATTATCATAAAATATAAACAAAAACCGGCGACCTTTTGAGCCGCCGCATTTAGTTTAAAATCGGGGTAGTGGATCAACCCGGTGGAGGAGATTTCGTAAATCTTTGAGGTTTGCAAAACCTGAACCGTTATCAAAGGAAGCCAGAAGTGGTTCTGTCGGCAGGCAAAAATAAATCGCCGAAGCAATCCTTTCAGACTGCCGCGGCGATCTTTCAACAATCCCATAAACATGTCTAACATGTTATTTAAGCTATGCATATGGAAAACGTCAGGACGGATAGCAATTATTGCATGGCGCGGTAAGGAATTCATTTTTTTTGGATATTTTTTTGATTTCAACGATCAACATCTCCTTTTTTCCGAACTGGAATTCTGAGCAAAATGCTTACCTTGTAGGAACGAAACACCAAACCTGAAACCCATGGTAATATGAACCAGCGCAAACGCTTGTTGTCCCTTGATGTATTTCGTGGCATCACGATCGCCGGCATGGTACTGGTAAACACCCCCGGCACCTGGAGCTATGTATATCCGCCGCTGCGCCACGCCCAATGGCACGGCTGTACCCCCACCGACTGGGTTTTTCCTTTTTTTCTCTTCATCCTGGGCGTAGCCATTCCACTGGCGCTCGGCAAACGAATGGAACGCGGCGACGACCGCAGGCAGATTATGCTCAAGATTGTGCGGCGCACCGTACTCATTTTTGGTATCGGCTTGTTTCTGGCGGCTTTCCCGGGTTTTAATTTTGCCACCTTGCGCATCCCCGGTGTACTGCAACGGATCGCACTGGTCTATTTTTTCTGTTCGCTGATTTTTGTGTACGTAGGCAGTTGGCGCTTGCAAGCCTGGCTCAGCGTGGGCCTGCTTTTTCTGTACTGGGCATTGATGACGTTGGTGCCTGTGCCGGATGGCAATCCGCCCAATCTCGACCCGGAAACCAATCTCGGCGCCTGGCTCGACCGCGCCATTCTCACAACCGATCACCTCTGGAAACAAGCAGTGACCTGGGATCCGGAGGGTTTACTCAGCACCATGCCCGCTGTGGTCACTGGTATGATCGGCGTTTTCCTGGGGCTTTGGCTCAAAACCGACCGCGATGATTACCGGAAACTGACCGGCATTTTTGCCATCGGTACCATACTGCTTACCCTGGGTCTCATCTGGGATTTGGCATTTCCCATCAACAAAAAAATCTGGACAAGTTCCTACGTCGTTTATGTGGGCGGTATCGGCTTGTTGTTCTTCGGCGTCGTTTACTGGCTGGTGGATGTGTTGCGTTTCACCCGCTGGACGAAGCCCTTCGTGGTGTATGGTACAAACGCCCTGTTTTCCTACGTACTTTCGGTTTTTGTTGTAAAACTTATGTTCATTCCCAAGTGGGAATTGCCGGACGGCGGCACGCAAAATTTGTACGGGCGCATATATAGTAATGTTTTTGAACCTTTATTTACTTCTCCTTACAATGCGTCGCTGGCGTTTGCCATCACCTACGTGCTGTTCATACTCGGACTAACGTGGATACTATACGCCAACCGGATATTTATCAAGGTGTGATGCTTGTGGGAAAGGTAATTCTTTAAACGCCAATCCGTCACTTCGTCCGCAGTCTTATCACTGGACAGATCATCTCCTCCAGCGAGATACCGCCATGCTGGAAGGTATTTCTATAATAATTGTTGTAATAATTGTAATTATTCGGATAGAGAAAATACTTGTCTTCCTTCGCGAAAATAAACGTCGAGCTCACATTCGGGCGCGGCAGCTTGGCATCCTCCGGGTCGCGCACTTCCAGCACATCGCGGCGCTCGTACTGCAGGTTTCGCCCCACTTTGTAGCGCAGGTTCGTCGTGGTTTCGCGGTCGCCAACTACCTTTGAAGGCGTATTCACCCGGATGGTGCCGTGATCGGTGGTCACGATCAATTGCACATCGCGCTCGGCAACTTTTTGCAAGGCAGCCCAGAGCGGCGAATTCAAAAACCAGGAGCGCGTGAGCGAGCGATACGCTTTTTCGTCGCCGGCTAATTCCTTCAGCACCTCCATTTCCGTGCGCGCGTGCGAGAGCATATCGATAAAATTATATACGATCGCCGTGAGGTCATTATTTAAATAATTCAGAATATTATCCTGCAATTGCTTGGCATGATTGCCTTTCGTCACCTTTACATAATCATGCCTGATCGGCTTGCGGAACGTGCGATTGATCAAATCTTCGAAGAAGTCCTGTTCGTGCATATTTTTACCGCCTTCGTCATTATCATTTTTCCACATTTCGGGAAAGCGCTTCGCCAGATCAGACGGCATCAGGCCGCCAAAGATCGCATTGCGACTGTATTGCGTAGAAGTTGGCAAAATGCTGTAAAAATAGTCCTCCTCTTCCACCCGAAACAACTCCGTGAGAATCGGCTCAATGATGCGCCACTGGTCGTAGCGCAGGTTATCCAGCAGCAGCATGATCGTCGGCACATCTTCCTTCAGCGTCGGGAAAACCTTGCTACGCAGAAGGTTATTCGACATCACCGGCGCCTCCTCCGGACGGTTGACCCAGTCGAGATAGCGCTTGACAACAAATTTGGAAAATTCGTTATTTGCCTCGCTTTTCTGCATCGCCAGAATATCCGCCATACCCACCGAATTCGACTCGTCGATCTTGATTTCCCAATTAATAATATTGCGATAGACATCCACCCACTCTTCGTAGTTGAGCCCACTCTGGATGGTCATCAGCAACTCCCGAAACTGCTGCTGATAATCGCTGGAGGTCTTCTCGCGCACCAGGCGTTTATTGTCAATGATCTTCTTGAGCGTCAGCAGTATCTGATTCGGATTCACCGGTTTAATGAGGTAATCCGTGATTTGCGAACCCAGCGCCTCTTCCATGATGTCCTCGGCTTCGTTTTTAGTAATCATAACCACCGGCAGCAGCGGGTTGTCGGCTTTGATCTTCGCCAATGTTTCCAGACCGGTCAAGCCCGGCATACTTTCATCCAGAAAGACCACGTCGATATCTTTGTTGTCTTCGCATTCTTCCAGCGCATCGTAGCC
>CAZFBU010000017.1:13665-39392 GCA_964517175.1 uncultured Saprospiraceae bacterium | reverse complement strand
GCCAATATGTATTTGAATAGCTGGCTGTTCTACCTGGTAAGTTGTTTGTAGATACGCCGATAAGAGCCTTTGGTCTATATTGCGGGAATTATCGTCCATTGTTGTTATTTTAAAGTAAACAAAATTGTACCTTTGCGGAGTTTTTTGAGCGAGCGTGTTTTCAGGAAAAAATATACTGAATGGACAGGAATACAATCATCGGAATAGTTCTCATTTTTGTTTTATTTATTGTTTGGCAACAGTTCTTTGTTGGGCCGGAAGCCAAGCGGCAAGCGGAAGAGCAAAAGCGTATCCAGGATTCCATCGCATTGGCGGAGCAAATACGCAGCGATAGCCTGGACGATCTGCAAGCCCTGTCGGATACGACGTCCGGGGTGGCTGCGCCGGTCGCGAGCAATGTTGATACATCCGCGCTGGATTCGTTGCGCAACTCTCGACTGGCTTCGGATTTTGGGCCTTTCGCAGCGGCGGCGGCAGGAGAAGAGCAATTTTACACGCTGGAAAATGACGTCATCCGGTTGAAATTTTCCAACCGGGGTGGCCGTATTGTGGAGGCAGAGTTGAAAAACTTCAAGAAAATTTCGGAAGACGAAAAGAAGAAAGAAATCAAAACACCGCTCTTACTGCTCGAGGATGAAAAAGATAAGTTTGAATATCTCTTGCCTGTGGCGGGCGCTCCCGGTGGGGTAGTGCGCACGAGTGAGTTGTATTTTTCGGCTACGCAAACTGATGGCACCATCACCTTTCGGGCCAATGCCGGCGACGGTCGTTATTTTGAGCAAAAGTACGCGATTAGCCCGGATACTTACACCATCAACTACGATTTGCAGTTGGAAGGGCTGAATGGTGTGCTGGACAATGGCGCACCGCACATTCTGCTGAATTGGGTGAATTTTCTCGATAAGCTGGAAAAGAACACCCAATACGAACGCACTTACTCCACAGCCTATTACAAACCGATAGATGGAAACTACAGCTATTGCTCTTACACATCCAACGACGTGGAAGATGTCAGCGGCCGAAAAATAAAGTGGGTTTCCCATTCCAATCAGTTTTTCAACAGTTCTTTGGTAGCGGCAACAAGCTTCGATGGTGCCATACTGGAAGCCGAACAACTACCGGAGGAGGCTGCCGACCTGAAGAAGCTCACCTCACAGATTCGCATCCCGTTTGATGGCAGCGGCAGCCAGGGGATTTCGATGGATTTTTACATCGGGCCGAATGAATTCAAGCGTTTGCGTGCTATTGGCTACGAACTGGAAGACGTGATTCCGTTCGGATGGAGTATTTTCGGTACCATCAATCGCTGGGTAATTCGCCCGGTTTTCGACTTTCTGTCCAATTTTATCGGCAGTAAAGGGATTGTCATTCTGGCGTTGACTTTCCTGGTGAAACTGGCGCTGTATCCATTGACCTACCGCATGTTGTATTCGCAATCAAAAATGGGGGCATTGAAGCCGCGCATCGAATCTATGCGGGAAAAATTCAAAGATGATCAGCAGCAGGTGCAGGTGGAAACGATGAAACTCTATCGGGAATTCGGCGTCAATCCGCTGGGTGGCTGTATGCCGATGTTGCTGCAAATGCCGATCTGGTTTGCGCTGTATCGCTTTTTCCCGGCGGCTATTGAATTTCGACAGGCGAGTTTTCTGTGGGCTACGGATTTGTCCTCTTATGATGTTTTTGTGCGATTGCCATTTGAAATTCCGCTCGGGTTCGGCTCGCACCTGAGTTTATTTACACTTCTTTGGGCGGTTACTACACTGATTTATACTTACTACAATACAAAACACATGGACATGTCGGCAAATCCTGCTATGAAATACATGCAGTACATCATGCCGGTAATGTTTCTGGGCTTTTTCAACAGCTTTGCGTCGGGACTGACCTGCTACTTGTTATTCAGCAATTTATTTAATATTGCCCAAACGGTCATTACCAAAAATTATGTTATCGATCAGGAAAAGATCAAAAACGAGCTGGAAGCATACCGAAAAAAGCCGAAGAAAAAGAAAAGCAGCTTTCAGCAGCGACTGGAAGAAGCTATGAAAGAACAGCAAAAAGTTCAGGCAGAGCGCCAGCGTCAGCAGAAGAAAAAGGGTAGTAAATAATCATGTCGCGATACCTGCTTTTCCTATTCACCTGTTTTACTTTGCTTTCGGGCTGTGGAAAAAAAAACATTCCTACTACTCCCAAAGCTCCTGCTGTTGTTGACGGCGCAATTCTGGATCAGATGCTGGCACGGACCAGAGCAGCAAAGCGGGATAGCCTGCTGGCGGCGAAGGTACGCTTGGTGGCAACCATCAAACGAACAGGCTGTCGCGGTCGTTGTCCGGTATATGAGGCGCGGGTGTTCTCGAATGATAGCGTGAGTTACAACGGAATTTTGCATGTAGTTCGCGATGGGCTTTACGAAGCACGAGTTGACTCTTCCTGGTCGCAGGCTATTCTCGGCAGAGCGATGGCGCTCGATTATTTTGCACTGCGCGATACCTACCCGGAAAATGGAATCCTGATTCTGGATTTACCATCCACCATCACCTCTATTCATTTGAATACCTCCGAAAAAACGATTTGGAATAATTATGATGCTCCACAGGCATTGATAGAATTTGAGCAATTCTTCGAAGCCCATCTTGAGACACTGCACTGGACGCCAGTTTATCGCTAGCATTCAGACTTCAGTGCTGGGTCAAACCTGAGCGTGAGCGACATTAGTTGATGTATAATCGCTGATAAGGAATAACGACATCACTGGCGCTGAGGTTGTTGAGCGCGCGCAGGCGTTCTACCGTTATACCATACATTCTGGCTACATCGTAGAGCGTTTCATTATTTTTCAAAACGTGCGTGGCGCGTTTGAAGGTTCCCGATTCGTAGCGCTGCGGTATGGTATTGTCGCCGAAAGCCGTCGGCGTGCCACTACGTTGCTGTAGTTCTGTACTGAGAATACTGCCACCACCGCGCGTTTGCAGGTCGCTGCCGGTTTCGCGCGTATCCATGTAAAATTGCGGCGTGATGCGCTCATCATTGGCGAAATCGTAGCTGCTTCCGAGCGGCGATTTTGGCGTCATGTCGGTGCTTCTGGAAGAGAGATTTGCATCGAATGATTGCGGTTGGTTGCTTCTGGCAGTGCTGCTACCCGTACCCGGCGGGCAGGGGCAATCGGTTATGAGCAGTGGCTGCCCGACTCTGGCTACTTCATCCGGCCCCATGCGATTGAACATCCGAAAGCGTGCTTCCGTGTAGCCGTAGCGCAGGGCGATAGCAGCCACCGTTTCACCGGGGCGGACGATGTGGAAGGTTTCGCCGCTTTGCCAGGCAGGCGTGGCATTGCTCACACCTTTGGGCGCAACGTATTGATCGTAGGGCGCGGGCGTAGTTACGGCGGGTGTATTGTCAACGATCGTTTCGGCGGGGGTTTTGACCATTGTACCCGGATTTCTGGTCACTTGTAATTTATCGCAGGGATAAATCGTATTGGAACGCAAGCTGTTCCAGTTTTTAATATCAGATACGGTCACTTCGTACATCTTCGAGATGCGGTAGAGCGTTTGTCCTTTTTCAACAATGTGAAACCCGCCGCCCGATGCTTCACCGCAGGGGCTGGTAGCTGCTGTTTGTCCTGTTTTTTGGGCATCCGGGGTTTTCGGTTGGAGATCGCCGCCTTTAGGCTGCAGATCACCACCTTTTACGGCAATCTCCGGGCGGTCCATCGTTGTTGGTTCGACTTGTTCATCGCAAAGCAGCCGCAGGTATTCATCGATCAGATAAGTGTTCACCTTTTCCAAACGTTCCACATTATTGAAGGCATCATTCGCATTCAAACCCTGGCGCACTTCGCTGATACCTACTTCAGGGATCAATACAAAATCGGTGTGCATGGTTTTTTCCGATTTCGGTATGATGCGCCGGAACAGGTAGAATCCGCTGCAATTATTTTCCATTTTGCCTTCGAAGAATATCTGCGTGCCCGCGCTGCCTCTGGCAATATTTTCACCAATTACGCCGGTACGTCGGTTGAATACGAAATTGAAATCGCGGGAAATATAGGTGATCTCTCGTTCCATTTCTTCAAAAAAAGCAGCCTTGACAACTTCTGCAACCACATACTTTCGGTCTTGCGTTGGCATGACCATATACACTTTGTCTTTGTTTGCATTCAGGTCTTCCACCATCACATCATCGAAATTGCCATTGGCGCAAGTAACGACCTGCGGGGGCGGTAGTTCCTGCAATCGCTGATTATCGGGGCTAATCTCCAGATAAACATAGCTGAATGGGCTGCCCTGAATGCGATAGACCGCCTGCTCGCTGGCTACGCCATTTACCGTTTTTGTGTACACCAGTCGGTCCATGCAGCTGTCATCCTGCAGGATGTAAGTGGTTGCACCGAATAACAAGTGGAAATGCGTTGCAAGAAACAAACAAATCGTTAGAAGCTGAATTTTGATTTTCATACCGCGTGTTTTGTGTCAAATGCCGTCTTTGCGGATATAAGAGTTATAAGATCAATGAATTATACAAAGTTTAAACAAAAATTTGAATAAAACAATATGTTGAACGATTATTTAATCAAAAAGATTGCACTTTTTCACTTTTTTTACGAAAAAAGGCAGGAAATAAGCTTATGGAAATAATAAAGAAGCCAAAAATCAATTTTTCTCCAGAATACCGGCATTTACGGCATACAGCACCAACTCCGAAGAACTGGTCAGGTTTAGTTTTTTCATAATTTTCTTGCGGTGGGTATAAATGGTGTGCGGGCTAAGGTTTAATTTACTGGCTATTTCTTTGGCAATCAACCCTTTGGAAATGAGCTTGACGATTTCGATTTCGCGGGGGGTGAGTGGGGTAGGCGCGCAACTCTCGCCTTTGGCAAATGACTTTTCGAGCAGATAATCCAATACTTTCGTGCAAAAAAACTTCTGTCCTCTGGCGGTCGCATTCACGGCGTCAATGATTTCATCTTCGCCGCACGTTTTCGTTAAAAAACTGCTGATATTCTGCTCCAGTACCTGGTAGATGGAGTTTTTGTCGTGATCTTCGCTAATGATAAGAATGCGCGAGTCGGGCGAAGTTGCCTTTATCCGGTCAATTGTTTTCCGGCTGAAACCCTCCGAGGAGTAGTGATCCAAAATAACCACCTGCGGCGCAAACTGCTTCAACTGCGGCAAAAGTTCCTGCTCATTTTCAGCTTCCGCCAAAACCTTAAAGTGCGGTTGCTCGCTCAGCAAGCGCTTAAGCCCCTCGCGAGTCAGGCATTGAGCATCGGCAATGATAATGGAAACAGTGGGCATTTGTGATCGCTTGATTTTGCTACGAAAATAAACAAGAACTGCTGATTTAACAAATTTATTTAGACTTAGTTTAGATAATCAGATTTTTCGCAACTCGAAAAACAGTTCTCTGCCGAGTCTTGGCGGAATGGAATCCGGGCTGATGTCCATTTGCAGAATTTCGAAAAACGGCGAGAATATATTCTCGTACACTGCTTTCGTTCCGCCGAAAGGTGGTCCTTCCTGCTCGAAAGGGTGCGCAAACAGCAACCCCGCGACTTTGCCATTGGGGCTTAGCAATTCAGCGGTTTTGCGGGCATACTCTTTGCGGTGAACCGGAGGAATCGCCGAAAAAAAGGTTTGCTCCAGGATCAAATCAACTTCTATTTGGAGCTTGAAAAAATCATCGGCGATTAAATGCGCTGCTGGAAAACCCGGTGCTGCCTGGCGCAAATGCTCGAATGCCCGGGGTGCCCAGTCGCACACAAAGACCTGATGAAACCCCTGGCGATGCGCATAAACAGCTTCGTAAGCGCTGCCCGCTCCAGGAATGAGTATGCGCGTGGATTTATCGGGGAGTTGGTCGAGGTAGCGCACAATAGGCGGAGACGCCTGCCCGATATCCCAGGGCGTGTTTTGCCGGGCGTAGCGCTCGTTCCAGTATGCCGAGTCCAGACGTTGCTCTTCCATATCAGTCGAGAGAGGTAAGCGCCGCCGCTTCGGTTTGCCGGGTGCCGGTATTGCGGAATTCTACTTTTATCTTGTAACGTTTGTTCATATTGGCAATAACCGGACTGAACATGGTGTTCATCAGTTCCACCGCCTGAGCTTCTGCCTTCTTCAGCACGTCGCTGTTTTCGACCGCATCGCGGCGAAACTCCGCCCGCAGCACATTGAATGCCCGGTTTAGGTCCACGTTTTTTACTTCACGCAGCCAGCCGATATTCATTTTGTCAATTTTTGGATAAACTTCGTGCGATAAGATCATCGCTTCCGGTAGTGTGATGGTCACGAGTTCCGCTTTTGAATTCAGACTGATGTCGAAATATTCATTTAGTTTGAATCCAGCTTTCAAGATGCTGATCGCGGTGATTTCCACATCCGTGGAAGAAACGGCGAATCCCCACACTTTGGTTTGCATCTGCCGGGTTAGTCCCTTTTTATCGCGAATTTCCACGGTTGCCAGTTCCGCGACGACCCGCTCCACTTTCTCCTGCATCAGTCCTTTGGAGCGGCTGAAATCCTCAATGGCGGCCCGGTCTTCCAGGCGTTTTATCATCGGTTTCAGGGCTTCGGTTGTTGCTACGCCGCAGGGCGTATCAACGCTGCTGCCTTTGGCATAAATGCTGCCGTTGGTGGTTTCGACCAGCGAAGTGATGACGTGGGTCACCAGAAAACAAGTGTATTTGGAGGCAACTTCGTGCAGGATGGCGGTCGCATTGGAAAATTCATTCTCATACCAGGTCTGATACAGATTGGACGTCGTATCCTTCATGGTAATGAAGTCATTGTAGTATAAATCCTTCAGGTAAGGATGGTGCTTTTCGTACTCCGTCTTTATCTTGCCTTTTACCTCATTGCTAAGTCCCATGCGGTTCGCGGTGTGCCGCAAAATGGACAGGTTGATATCATACACCAATTGGTTGAATTCTTTTCGGTAGCGCTGCGGATTGGAAATGATCGCCAGGGCATCTTCTTCATCCAGATTGATCTCAAATTCAGCCGGTTTATAGTTAATCTGCATCTCTTTCGGAATGGAAGTATAATCATCCAAACCACCACTGTTTTTATAATACCGGAAAAACAGAACCGCGACCAGCGCCAGCATCAGCAGCGCTACGAGCAGCCGGGCTATACTGGTGCGATTGTTGGTTGGTGAAGATGAGTTTTCGGTCTTTTTTGCCATGATCCTATGATTCTTTTAAATTTATCTATTTTTTAGACGTATTTTGTCTGAAAAGTCACAACATATTGTTTCTAAAGCATCTGAAACGCAGGAAAGTTCGCTTGATACAGTTGTTTTTAACAATCGAAACCCGAAAATATTAGAATTTATTTAATTTTTAATCACCTGACCATAATTTTTTTGGCAGTGCGCCGAACATCTTACCCGTCTTTGCCATTGAATGGGGCGAGCTATCAGGTATGCCACTTAATTTATGAGAATCGTATGCTGAATCCGAAAAAGACACTTAATTGCCGTGGAAAAATGCTCGATTTGTCGCAGCCACAGGTCATGGGCATTTTGAATGTAACGCCCGACTCCTTTTATGACGGTGGCCGGTACAACGAAGCCAGCGCCATACTGCGGCAGGGAGAGCGCATGCTGGCAGAAGGTGCAGCGATTATCGACGTGGGGGGCATGTCTTCGCGCCCGGGGGCGGAAATCATTAGCGACGCCGAAGAACTGCGTCGGGTCGTACCGGTGGTCGAAGGGCTGGCCCGGCATTTCCCGGAGGCAATTATCTCGATCGACACCGTGAAGGCAACAGTAGCCCGGGAAAGTGTGGCGGCAGGCGCTCACATGATCAACGATATTTCTGCCGGCAGGTTCGATGCGCAATTGTACCCGACGGTAGCGGAAATCAACGTGCCCTACGTACTCATGCACATGCAGGGAACGCCGGGCGATATGCAGCAGAATCCGACTTATGAGAATGTGGCGCTGGAAGTACTGGATTTTTTCATCCGGGAAACAGGAAAACTCCGGGCGCTTGGCGTGAAAGATATTATATTGGATGCCGGCTTTGGATTTGGCAAAACCGTGGCGCACAATTATCAGCTATTGCAAAATTTGCACGTTTTTCAGATATTGGAGTTGCCAATTCTGGCCGGGCTTTCGCGTAAGTCAATGGTTTGTCGTCCTTTGGGCATCCAACCGGCCGATGCGCTGAACGGTACAACGGCGTTGCATATGGTCGCGTTGCAGCAGGGCTCCCGGGTATTGCGGGTGCACGATGTCAGAGAAGCAATGGAAGTCATCAAACTTTGGCAGGAATTACAAAAAATTGAAATATAGAAAGTTTGAAAGTAAGAAGTACTCATCCTATCAACTTTTCAACCTTTCTGCCCTTCAACCCAAAAAAATGACCGAACGGGAAGTCAACAGAATAGCCCTGGGCGCGCTGCGATCGTATTATCGCTTTCGCGTCAAAAAAGACGCGCCGGAACTCACTTCGGATGTGCGCGGCGCCGGAGGCATCATTGCTGATGGCGCTTATGCCTTCGAGAGGGATGATGGTGAGCGCTTTCTGGCCACCGTAGAGGCTACCTCGGTTGATAAAACCGCCGAAGTTTATTATCGCGTACAAAGCTGGTTGTTGCTGTGGGACGGGCTGGCAGGCAGTAGCATGGTGCTGGCGATTGCATACGTAGTCAGCTTTGTGCAGGGGCGGGTGCTGGTTGTAGAAATAGGTGCCTGGCTGACGATACTTCTCTTACTGGCGGCGGTGCTGCTGCTCACCGGGCTATACATGTTGTGCTTTCGATGGTTGCGGCGATATCGCTATATTTATGCCATTGAGCAATTCAAGCGTTATCATGCCGATGAACAATGGGTGGCCATTGATGAAGCTGTTTTTCGAGGCAAAGAGGATCTATATTTCAAAGAGTTGCGCGATCAGTGCATTTACAACGGCTTTGGGTTGCTTTTGGTTAATGAGGAAAAGCGTCCTTACCTGGTCGTGACGCCGGCGCGGCGTGAGCTGTTCAAGAATCGCCGACGACAAGTGCAGCTTTTTTCGCAAAAACAGATCAACCGCGTGCTGGCGCGTACCGCCAACGTTCAGGAATGGTGGAGAACCTGGAGCAAAGGGCTGCCGATCCATTTTAATTTTACCGACCCGAAGCATTTTTTCCGTTTCCGGCGGCCGGTTTTTAATCAAATAGTCATCTGTGGCATTGCCTGGACGATCATCGGTGCGGTCTTTTGGCAGCAATGGCAGCAGCGCCCGGTACGCTACATCGATCGGGATACCTACGCTGCGGAGGTGACCGCTCGCCAAAGTGCCGGCGACCCCGAACCCAATCGCCCGATACTACTGAGCGGCGACACACTACTGGTGCGTCCTTTTCAGGAGAATGTGGTGCCGTATTTGTTGCTCTTGCAGGCGGAAAAAGCCAATCTGTTGACCACGCCCCAGACCAATGCGGGTAGCGATATACTGATCGGTATGTTCGATGGGGCGCTCATCGTTTACGATTGCGAACGGCTCTACAATTTCAAAACACAGATGTATATGCTGCAAGAGGCGGTTTATCCGGATTTTGAAACGGCTTCGCGCCGAATGAGTGCACTGCTGGCAGAGGGATTACAGGCCAACATGCTTTGGCTGGGCTGCTTTTCTGATACCGACAAACGCTATGTGGTTTATTTTGATCTGTTGATGGAAAACAGGGTGGAAGCAGTAGAAGCAGCAAAAAGATACAGCAATCAATTGAAAAACAAAGGATTGGAGGACATTATTTCCATTAAAACGATCATTCCGAAACGTTGATCGAAAGTGAAAATTTTCTTTTTGAACCAAACGTAATTTTTACTCAGAAAGTCAGCCATTTTCAATATGCCACGGATTTCCGATTCTACCTATCGTCCGCCATTATTGCTGCGCAATGCACACCTCAATACGATTTATGCCAATGTATCGCGCCATTTTAACGACCTGCAATACGAACGGGAGCGCCTCGAACTGCCCGATGGCGACTTCCTCGATCTGGACTGGTCAATCGTTGGCAGCGAACAACTCGTGTTGGTGCTGCATGGTTTGGAAGGAAATACCCAGCGACCCTACACGCGCGGCATGATCCGCTATTTCAACCGGCGGGGCTGGGATGGGGTAGGGCTGAATTTTCGGGGCTGCAGCGGCGAACCCAACCGCCTGCTGCGCACCTATCATGTTGGCGAAACGGGCGATGTGCACTTCGTTCTGGAGTACCTGGCAGCCCTGGATCGCTATCGCGAAATCGTGCTGATTGGCTTTAGTCTGGGGGGCAATGTCACCTTGAAATACGTTGGCGAGCGGTCTGACAAGATCAATCCGTTGCTCAAAAAAGCGGTGGCTTTCTCTGTGCCTTGCCACGTGCCTTCGGCGAATGTGTATTTCAACCACTGGCAAAACATGATCTATATGCAGCGCTTCATGAAGCCATTGAATGAAAAATTTCGTTACAAAGCCTCGCAATTTCCACATTTGGTGAACCTGCCGGAACGCCTGCCGCGCAATTTCGATGAATTTGACGAACTATTTACGGCGCCCGTGCATGGTTTTGCCAACGCCCTGGATTACTGGACGCAGAACAGCAGCCTCCAATTGCTGGATCGCATTCGCATTCCGACCCTGCTCATTAATGCGGCAGACGACACTTTTCTCAGCGCCGAGTGCTACCCCGAAAAGCTTGCAAAACAGCATCGGCAGTTTTACCTCGAAACGCCCAAATGGGGCGGGCACTGCGGTTTTGCCAGTTTTAGTGACAACTTTTGGTCAGAGCGCCGGGCTTTTGAGTTTGTAAATATGGTCTGATCAGTTCGTCTTTGCTTCAATAATCATTTTCATCAGCTTGCTGTACTCCCGCCAGCCGGTGGAGCGTCGATAGATCGAATTCGTTTTGTGTGCGATCACCATGTCCAGCGCCGGCAGCACGGTGATGTACTGCCCGATGGCGCCGCGTGCGGTATATGCCCCTTCAAACGGGCCGGTAGCCTGCGGTCCGTCCCACACCCACCACATGTAGCCATAGCCGAATTCGTTGTTGCGCAAGCGGGGCGGGTTCATTTCTTCCAATGGTGTAACGACACTTACAATGCGCTTTGCCCAGTCTTTCGAGATAACTTGCTTGCCGTTCCAATTGCCCGCTCTCAACATCAAATAGCCGATCCGAGCCATGTCGCGCGTAGAAAACCACATGTGGTAAGCCGGATAACGGGAGCGATTCAGGTTGCCGCTTTTACGTTGGGCGGCGCGGTCGTAATGTTCCATCTGCAAATGCTCTGCCAGTTCTTTTTGCACGGCATCATAAATATTGATACCGGTTGTCAATTCAAAAGCCGCACCCGCCGCATTAAAATCCCAATTGTTGTACAAAAAATATTCACCCGGTTGCTGAGAGCCGCGCTCGGGCGCGTCGGCGCTGTTGTCGCCAGCATTGGAAGCCGGATGATAAATGCCGGAGCGGGCGGTGATGAGATGATGAATGGTGGCGTTGCGCTCCGTAGGCAGCAGCCCTTCGTTGTCATCCATATCCAGATCGGCCAATGTTTTTTCCGGATCAATGGTGCCATTCTCAACATATTTGCCATAGAGCATTGCCAATATGCTTTTCCGCACGGAGGCGAGATAGCTCAACTCTTCCGTATCGCCAAAATCCATGAGTATTTTGCCGCCAACTACTACCACGAGGCCGGTGGTATTCATGCTGTCAATAATGAATTGCTGAGCAGCCCGGAGTTGTTCGCGCTCGTAGCCGAGTGTGGCTATTTCTTCTGCAGAGTGGCGCTCCCAGGTTTCTCCGGGAAAGACGTGCGATTGTGCAAATGAATTGTTGAGCGTCAGCACTAAAACGAATGCTGCGAATGCGAAAAGAGTAAGCTTTCGGTTCATGTTTTAGGTGTTTTTTCAGGTAAAACTACAAATTAGTCGGAAAAAGTGGGCAGGTTAGGCGACAAGCTGTTACATTTTGCCGGAAAATACCGTGCAACTGCTGCAGGTTTTTGTAACTTTCGGCAATAAAAACGTTACATATATTAAGCAAAACACCCGAAGATTTGTTGCAATTCAGCGTGCATGACAATCTTTCCTAAAAGTTAAGTTAAAGTCTGACCCGGCATACATCCGGCAGCTAAGTTGTGGGTTCTTTGTTATAGAACGGCTTCCCAATTTTTGAATTGAAAACTGGCATACAAACAGGTGGAAACAAATATGCAACATCCTGAAAATGAGGGAAAAGCGATAATGCCCGACGATGGCGGATCCGCCTTGTGGCGGTGGGTGCGGCGCATTGGCTTCGGGGTGTTGGGTTTTTTGTTGGTGCTGATGCTGGTTTTTCAGTTGCCACCGGTACAAAACTGGCTGGTGCAAAAAGTATCACAAACGCTGAGCCGGGAACTGGAAACCCGTGTGGAAGTCGGTTATTTGTATTGGGGCTTTTTCAACCGGCTGGTAATCAAGGATTTTTATGTAGAAGATTTGAACCAGGATACCCTGCTATACAGCAAACGGCTCGACGTCAACTTTACCCTGAGCCCCGTAGTGCTGCTCACCAAAGGTCCGACAATTGAAAAACTCCGATTGCAGGGCGCACGTTTTAATTTGCGCAAAGCATCCGGTGCACGCCGTACCAACCTGGAAATAATGCTGGACCGCCTGTTTCCAACAAAAGAACAGTCTGCCAAACAGAAGCGACCTTTTCGGCTTGACGTGCACAGCCTGAGCCTGCGGGATGTAATTTTTGTGAAAGAAGACCAAGTAAAAGGTGAACAGCTATATGCATCGCTGGCGGATGGAGAGGTGTCATTCCGCTCGCTGGATTTTCCTGGCAAAAAAATTGATATCCAATCTATTAGGCTGAAAGAACCCATCTTTCGGCTCGATATTTTTGAAGGGACGCCCGTAGCAATGGAAACCGTCGTGGAAGTCATCGACAGCAGCGCCCTGCAGGATACCCTCTCCACGCTGATTATCGTGGATGAATTCCAAATGTTCGACGGGCAGTTTTCCCTGCACAACTACTACCAGTCGCCGACCAAGCTCACTTCCCCGGACGAACTGGACTACCAGCACATGGATGTATTCGATATCGACATGGACATCCGCTGCTTTGTTTTTGAAAAGGAGACCTACTGGGGCGAAATACAAAAAATTGCACTCAAAGAAGTCAGCGGCTTCGAACTGAGCGAACTATCCGCCCGGCAAGCGCTGGTTTCGCACGAACGCACCGAACTGATTGATATGAAGCTCAAAACGCCTTACAGCGAATTGGGCGATACGTTGATTTTTCGGCACAATCACCTCTCTGATTACACGATCTTTCCGGATGCCGTGAATATGGAAGCCCGCATTTACAATACTTCGGTGGCTGTTCGTGACATTATGACCTTTGCTCCCGGGCTGAAGAGCAACAACTTTTTTGCCAGCAACAGCGACCAGGTGGTGAAGATAGACGGCGAAGTGCGTGGGCGGGTGAACAACCTGCGCGGCAGAAACCTGGACATTCGCCTGTCCGATGGCTCGGTGATGGAGGGAAGCTTCAGTTCGCGTAATCTGGCGGTGAAAGATGAAGAGTTCTTGAATCTGCGCCTGGAACGCCTTTCCACCCGCACCACAACGCTGCGGCAGCTAATCCCGGGCATCAACTTCCCGACAAACTTCGACCGGCTTGGGCGTATGAATTTTAAAGGCAATTATGATGGCTTTTTTGCCGATTTTGTTGCCAATGGTGACCTGCGTACGGACATTGGGCGGGCGGTGATGGATATGCGCATGAACCTGAAAAACGGGCGCGGTAAAGCCAATTATTCCGGTAGCTTGTCGCTGATCGATTTTGACCTCGGCAAATGGACGGGCAACAGCGATTTCGGACTGGTGAACTTCACCTCCCAAGTGATCGATGGCAAGGGACTGACCGGCGAAACCGTAGAAGCCCGGCTGACGGCCGAGGTGCAGAGTTTTTATTTTAAAAGCTATAATTACCAAAGCGCACAGCTAAATGGAGAGTTAAAGAAAAACCTGTTCAATGGGGATTTTGCGATCCAGGATGACAATATTGATTTCAGCTTTCGTGGATTGGTGAATTATCAGGACAGTATCCCGGTTTTTGATTTCCGGGCAGAAGTCGAAAAACTGGACATGCAAAGGCTCAATTTGATGGACAAGGATTTAGTTGTGGCGGGAAATGTTGACCTGAACCTGCGCAACGACCAATTTGCACTCATGGAAGGTGAAATATCGCTTAGCGATTTGGAATTTATTTACAAACAAGACAATAATTATTATCTCGATACGCTACACGCTAGTTCTAAATTTACAGGCGCTGGACGAAAGTTATTCAATATTGATTCCGACGTGTTGAAAATGGAAATGGAAGGTTTATTCGACATTGAGCAAATCCCTGATATTATTAAAACGTTTTTCAGCCGCAATTATCCGAAATTCTGGAGCCGACTGAATATTCCAACCAAAGACAAAGCGCTGAATGACAGCGATTATACGTATGATATCCAAATTGTCAATAGCAAGGGATTACAGTATATCTTCGATGAAAATCTTGGACGATTGGAAAATATATCCGTAACTGGGTTTTACAACAGCGTCAATGATTCTCTGCTGGTGCAACTGGACATTCTGGAATCCTTTGAATACGGAAATGTTCGCATCGAAAATGCGGCGCTGACGTTCAATGCCCTGCGCGACGAGGGTTGGCTTGATGTTTACATCAATGAGACCGTGCTCAATGACAAACAAACGCTGGAGCCTGTTTCGTTTTTGAGTTATCTCAATCGCGATACACTCGACTTTGGCATCAATTATTCTTCCTCTGTCGGTATCCTCGATAACTTAAACCTGGAGGGGTTATTTTATCCGAAAGACAGCACGCTGTTCGAGATTCAGTTCAAGCAGTCCAACCTGGTTATTCTGGAGATGCCCTGGGAAATTGATGATAACAACCACCTCACGTTTGGTAAGAAGTATTTCAGTGCAGACAACTTTACGCTCAAGAGCCTGGAGCGCGAGGTGGTGGTGGAAAGTTTCCGCAATCAGGGCGTGAGGGTGCTGCTCAATCGCTTCGATTTCGACTTTATCAACGATCTGTGGGATTATGAGCCGCTCAATTTCAGCGGGCACTTCAATGCGCAGGTAGAGGTTGGCAATGTTTTTGACATGCAAAACCTGCAAGCCAGGGTAGTAGCCGATACCTTTCTGATTAATGATGACAATTTTGGCGCCCTCAACCTTACCGTTTCCGGCAAAGACCTGGAGGGTGCGCTTAACGGCGATCTCACCATCAGCGATGGACGTACTGCGCTGCTGGCGAAAGGCAATTACAATCTTCAGGAACTGACCGACCAGCGGCTTACGGCAGCAGAGCGCGCCCGCCAATATTTCAATCTGGAGGTGGATATTGATCATTATCCGCTCTGCATTGCGGAGTATTTCATCGGTGATGTCATTTCCGGCACAGACGGGCACGTGGACGGGAAGCTCCGTTTCCGGGGGCAACCTTCGCTACCCGATGTCAGTGGCAATCTGGTCTTGTGGGACGGTAGCGTTACGGTCAATTATTTGAAAACCACCTACACCTTTGCGAAAGGCAATATCGATGTCAATAACTTTATGTTCGATGCTACGGGCGTCACGTTGCGCGATAAATACGGGCACACCGCAACCGTTTCCGGCGGCATCCGGCACGACCACCTGAAAAACCTTGGGTTGGAAGCACGCCTGCGTACTCAGCGATTCCTCGCGCTGGATACCCAAAAAGGCGACAATAAACTTTTCTATGGGCATGCGCTGGGGCAGGGCGACGTGCGCTTCAGCGGACCATTCGACCGGATTGACATTTACATCAATGCAAGTGTGAACGACAGTACGAAAATCGTCATTCCCATCAGTTCGGAGCGCGAAGCTTCGGAGTTGAAATTCATAAAATTTGAAGATCGGCGACGGACAGCGCGGGAGGAGGCCGAACGCTTGCAAGCGCTGGCAAATAATCTCACCGGTGTGAGCCTGGAAATGAACCTCAGCATCGGGCAGGAAGCACAACTGGAATTGGTTTTTAACGAACAAACCGGCGATATTATCAAGGGGTCGGGGCGGGGTGATATTCGCGTGGTGACGCCGCGCAACGGCGATTTTCTGATGTACGGCGATTATACCATCGAACGGGGTGAATACCTTTTTACTTTGTATAATGTGGTGAATAAAAAATTTATCGTTCGGCAGGGTGGCTATATCCAATGGACCGGCGATCCCTTCGGCGCGCAGATCAACCTGGAAGCGGAGTACCGCGGACTGAATACCTCGGTAGCGAATTTTATACCGGAATACCTGGCCAACTCGCGGCCGGAAATCAAGAACGAGGCCAGCAAATCTACTCAAATTACGCTCATTATGCAGTTGCAGGGGGATTTGATGCGTCCGATTATCAATTTTGATATTGTCTTTCCGCAAATGACCGGCGAACTTAAAGCTTACGTTGATGGCAAAATGAACGTGCTGCGGCGCGATCAGAATGAACTCAACCGCCAGGTGTTTGGACTGATCGTGGTCGGGCAGTTCCTGCCGGCGAACTCGGCGATTCAAGGCAGCGAAATCTTGTACAATACCGTGAGTGAATTTGTATCCAACCAGTTATCGTTGCTGCTGACCGAGTTGTTCTCGGAGTTCATCGCCGACGGGCGCGTGCTTTCCGGTATCGATTTCGACATTGCCTACAACCAGTATCAGAATGCGGATTTGGGCACCGGGCAGGATTTTACGCGCGGCGATGAATTTGAAGTGCAACTGCGGCAGAACTTTTTTAACGATCGTCTTTCGGTGCTCATTGGCGGTAATGTTGACATTGGTACCAGCGTACAGAATCCGGCTTCGACCGGTACTTTCGTCGGCAATGACGTTGTGATCGAATACGCTTTGAATCGCGACCGCAGCCTGAAACTCAAGGTTTATCAGCGCCTCCAGCCGGATATTGGCGGCGGCGGGCGGCTGCAGGTGGGCACGGGCATTAGCTTCCGGCGGGAGTTTGATTCGTTTGCCGATTTCTGGAAAAGCCTGAAACGTGATGCCAAAAAATTAAAAGAAAGTGATAATTTTTAAAATTCCATGCTATGCTGACGCAACAATCACTTGATTTCCTGAAAGACCTGTCGCAAAATAACAACCGCGAGTGGTATCACGACCACAAAAAACGCTACGAAAAGGAACTGAAAAAGCCGTTTGAAAAACTCGTCGCCTCGATTATTTCGGAAGTGCAAAAGGTTGATTCTGAGATAGATGTGCCCGCCAAAAAAGCAATTTTTCGCATTTATCGCGATACCCGCTTTTCCAAGGACAAAACGCCTTACAAAACGCACGTCTCTGCTATCATTGCGCCGGGCGGCACGAAGAACAAAGAGTATCCGGGGTTTTACCTGCACGTAGAGCCGGGCATGCTGATGATGGGTGGGGGCGCTTATTTTTTGGAAACCCAGACACTGCACCAGGTTCGGGAATTTATTACTCGAAATACGGACCGTTTCCATGCGCTGGTCACCGATTCGACTTTCGTGGCAAAATACGAGAACGTGCGCGGGGAGCAGAACAAGCGTTTGCCTAAAGAATTGACAGAAGTTGCTGATAAACAACCACTTTTGTATAATAAGCAGTTCTACTACATGGCGGAATTACCACCGGAACATGTGCTGCGCGAAGATTTTCTCGAATATCTGATGGAATACTACCTGGCTGCCAAGCCAATGAAAGACTTTTTGAAAGAGGCGTTGAAACTTTGACATTTGTCAGATCAGGCAAGGGTTACAACTTCGCTAACCGCTGCCGCAGCAAATGATCCGCCAGCACCAGCGCGGTCATGGCTTCCACAATCGGCACCGCGCGCGGCAGCACGCACGGATCGTGGCGTCCCTTGCCGGTGATGGTTGCCGGATCGCCCGCTTCATCCACCGATTCCTGTTCCGGAATGATCGTCGCCACCGGTTTGAATGCTACCCGAAAGTAAATATCCATGCCATTGGAAATACCACCCTGAACGCCGCCCGAGTGATTGGTTTTGGTTTTGATCGCACCAGCATCATTGTAAAAAGTGTCGTTGTGCTCTGAGCCCCGCATCGTAACTCCTTCAAAACCAGAGCCATATTCAAAGCCCTTGCAAGCGTTGATGCTGAGCATGGCTTTTGCCAAATCCGCGTGCAGGCGATCAAAAACCGGTTCGCCCAATCCTGCCGGGCAGCCCTGTACCACCGCACTGACTACACCGCCAATCGTATCGCCATCCTTGCGGACGGCTTTGATCAGATCGATCATCTGCTCCGCTACATTCAGTTCGGGGCAGCGCACTGCCGTTGCTTCGATATTCGCGAATTCTACTTCCTGATAGCTTTTCTCTAATTGAATATGCCCAACCTGACTCACGTAGGCATGAATGTCAACGCCTTGTTTTTGCAATAAAAGTTTAGCGATAGCGCCGGCTGCCACGCGCGCAGCGGTTTCGCGTGCAGAAGAGCGCCCGCCACCGCGATAATCGCGCAGTCCGTACTTGGCGAAGTAGGTAAAATCCGCGTGCGAAGGACGAAATTTATCGGCAATATGGCTGTAATCGTTGGAGCGGGCATCCGCATTGTAGATCACCATCGCAATCGGCGTACCGGTGCTTTTGCCTTCAAATACACCGGATAAAATTTGCACCGTGTCGCTTTCCTTGCGCTGAGTGACGATGTTCGACTGCCCCGGGCGACGGCGATCCAGTTCACTTTGAATGAACCCCTCGTTCATATCCAATCCTGCCGGACAGCCATCTACGATAACACCGATCGCCGTACCGTGCGACTCTCCAAAAGTCGTAATTCTAAAAGCTTGTCCGAATGTATTTCCCGGCATTGTTGCTGTGGATTAAGCTATGAAATGAAAAGGGTGCAATAATAATTAATTTTTCAGTATCTGGATTTTATGGTGTGATTAGATTCAGAACTTTGATTCTCTCGAAATGTTTTTTGTTAAGTGTTGCAAGAGGTAAATCGTAAGCAACGGCTGTCGCAGCAATCAATAGATCGGGAAAATCGATTTGTTGTCGGTTGGTTTTCAGCTTATTTTGGATATTGACAGCTTCCTTGATACAAATGCTATCCAATGGTAAAATTAAAAAAGAGGTGAATAACTGATTCCAAAAAGATCGATGCTCGTCTTTGGAACCTATAAAAATTTCAAATTCAGTAATCACTGAAGCAGCAAAACTACTTTCATTTTTGATGAGTGAAATAAGGAATGAATTTTCTTTTTTTGTTTTTCTAAAATATTCAATTAAAATCGAAGAATCCAATAAAATTAAGCTCTCCATTCGTTCATCCAGTTTCTAACTTCGAGGTAATTCGCATATTCTTCATCATCCATAACAGGTCCATACAATAGATAGTCGCGAAGATCGAATGTCTCTATTTCGTCGGATTGTGCATTTTGGATGATTGTTTCCAACTGTTTAATCACAGACTCCTCTTCTATTTTCATCAGTTGCTGTACGAGATAGTGTTTTCTTGCTTCGATAGTCATAACGAGTGCTTTAATCGCAAATTACCAATTTTTTGGCGAATATTCAATGATTTGCCGTCCTATCACTAATTACGAAATAGAACGGCATTTATTCTAATAATCATCATCGTCATCATCCTCGAACAAGTCGTCATTGAGCATGTCGGCGAGCATGTCGCGGAAAGAAAAACTGGACTCAAGGATATCCTTGTTCACCACATTGAACTCTGACAAACCGTGCAACGCCAATTCCATGTAGGTATATACCTCGTCGCCTTCGATGTTTTCGAGCGAATCTTCTACAAGCTTGCGCAGCCCTGCCACTTCATCCAGCGCTTTGCGGAATTCCTTATCGCCGGAATCATTCAGGAGGTTGACTGCATTTCCGCCGGAGAACCAGGCGCGGATGGTGCCGTACGGGTCGCGCTCTTTTCCGCGCTTGAGTTTATCGGGGTTCGGGAAGTGATCCAGAAAAACCGACTTGATCGCCGAGCTCAGCAGCGCCAGCGCCACTACATAGGGACCTTCCTGTTCGCCTTCATACACCAATTCCACCTTACCGGTAATCGCAGGCACTACGCCCCAAAAGTCGATAATGCGGGCACTGGTTTTTGACTCGCCGTTGATGAGCATGCGCCGTTCGGCTGTACTCACCATATTTTCGTAACCAGCAATGCTGAGTCGGGCAGAAACGCCGCTTTTTTCATCCACGTACTCGCTGTCGCGGGCGGCGAAGGAAATTTGTTCGAGCAGGATTTGCAGCACATCAGGCACCTGCACGCCTGCTTTTTGCTCTTCCGCCAGCAGTGCTTCCTGCTGGGTAATCTGGCGGGCAATATCAATCGTTTTCGGATAATGTGTCAGAATCTGGCTGGCAATTCTATCTTTCAGCGGTGTGATAATGCTGCCGCGATTGGTGTAATCTTCGGGGTTTGCGGTAAACAAAAATTCAATATCCAGTGGCAAACGCAGCTTGAAACCGCGAATTTGAATATCGCCTTCCTGCAAAATATTAAATAGTGATACCTGGATGCGCGCTTGCAAATCCGGCAATTCATTGATTACAAAAATGCTGCGGTGCGCCCGGGGCACCAAACCAAAGTGAATCACGCGCTCATCCGAAAATGGCAGCTTCATCGTGGCGGCCTTAATGGGGTCAGCATCGCCGATCAGGTCGGCAACGCTCACGTCGGGCGTGGCGAGTTTTTCCACATAGCGCTCACTGCGGTGCACCCATTCGATGGGCGTGTCGTCGCCTTTTTCTGCAATCAGGTCTTTTGCAAAGCGGGAAATCGGATGCATGGGATCATCATTCAGTTCGCTACCGGCAACCACCGGGATGTACTCATCCAGCAGATTTACCAGCAGGCGTGCGATGCGGGTTTTTGCCTGCCCGCGCAATCCCAGCAGGAGAATATTGTGGCGGGAAAGGATGGCACGTTCAATATCAGGCAGTACGGTATCATCGAAACCGATAATACCTTCAAATACCTTTTCCTTCTTTTTCAGCTTCGCTACCAGGTTTTCCCGAAGTTCTTCTTTGATCGATTTTGGACGATAATCGCTTTTTTTCAACTCGCCCAGCGTTTTGGCTTGATTCATTCTTGGTACATGTATTCGTTTAACAGTATTGTGAGCACACTAAAATTCAGAGACGATATTCAAACTACATAATGAGTTTAACAAAACTAAACAACGTATGAGGCCCGAGATAGTTCTGCCGGAAAAGCCCTAATTTTTTCACCTTACCCTGTTTTATTCGCTATAAATGCTTTACATTTGAATTTGATTATTTCAACAACTCAAACGAATCAAAATGAGAAAAATTTTTGCTTTGCTTTTAGGCGTAAGCCTGATAACACTCACCGGTTGTTTTGATATTATCGAGGAAGTATTTGTGAGTCGCGATGGCTCTGGCAAATATCTCGTCACGATGGATATGAGTTCCATGTTCACCGATCCGTTTATGAAAGGTATGATGGAAGAGGCAATGGCTGAGCAGAGTGGTGGGGAATCGCTGGAGATGGAAAAAGATACGACCATTTTCTTCAAAGAAATGGCAAAAGATGCGGATCTGACGGCAAGTGAGAAGCAACTCATAGAAAAGGCGCTGATGAAAA
Source organism: uncultured Saprospiraceae bacterium (assembly GCA_964517175.1). Lineage (GTDB taxonomy): Bacteria > Bacteroidota > Bacteroidia > Chitinophagales > Saprospiraceae > JADJNW01. The sequence continues at coordinate 17,765 of CAZFBU010000017.1, read as the reverse complement.
TGACGATGAGCGAGGAATCGGGTCAGATGCTGGTAACGATGGAGTTTCCTTTCAAGGATGTAAAAGACCTGGAAAAAATCATGGAAATTGCCCAGAAAACCGGCGCGAATGACCAAATGAGCGGCGGCATGATGGGTGGTGGTGGCATGATGCCCAATACGTCGGCTCTTTTTGAATTCAGTAAGAAAAAGCTGTCGCGCCTGCCGATGCCAAAAATGGAGCAAAGCACAGCAGAAGAAGACGAAAACATGGAAATGATGAAAATGTTTCTCGGAACGGCGTCCTACAAAACGATTTATCACCTGCCGGGCAAAGTGAGAAAAACGGATATTCCAAACGCTACCATTGACGGCAACATGGTGATTGTCGAATCGTCTCTCCTGGATATGATGGAAAACAAAGCAAAAACGGACGGTACAATCCGGTTCAGATAGGATAGACATTGGAGCCGATGGCCGCCGAAGTTCGGGCGACGCCATCGGCTCTGCTGCTACGCCCATTTCGATGTGGCGACCATCGCTTTGGGGTAATCCGCCCCGATTTTCACGTGCAGGGCCTCCTGCTCGGCGTAGGAAAGCATATCCGGCTGGTGGATTTTCTCCGCCGGTACATCCGCGAGTTCCGGAATCCAAAGCTTTACGTACTCGCCCTTCGGGTCGTAACGCTGTGCTTGTGAGAGGATGTTAAAGTAGCGATCTTCCCGGGGGTCGCTACCGACGCCGGCTACATAATTCCAGTTGCCCCAGTTGCTGGTCACATCGTAATCAATGAGTAGGGATTCAAAATATTCTGCGCCCATCTGCCAGTTGATCTGCAAATCTTTCACCAAAAAACTCGCTACATTTTGCCGACCTCGATTGGACATAAAGCCCGTGCTGTTCAGCTCGCGCATGTTCGCGTCGATGAAAGGTACGCCCGTGCGGGCTTCTGCCCATTGGCTGAAAAGCTTGGGATTCTCGTGCCATCGGGGGTCTGCTTCGCCTTTTGTGCCGCCTTTCAGGAAAATTTTGTTTCCATACTTTTTTGCCAGGAAGCGGAAGAAGTCGCGCCAAATCAGCTCAAAAAACAGCCAGTAGGTAGATTCATTGCCCCCTTTTGCCTTTTCAAAGTTGCTTAGTTCATAATATATTTGCTTGGGCGACAAGCACCCCTGCGCCAGCCAGGGCGAAAATTTGGAAGAGTAATCGCCGCCGATCAGTCCATTGCGGGTCTTTTTGTAGGTTTTAACATGACTGGATTCCCAGAGATAATAATTTAATCGCTTCCGTCCTTCCGTTTCACCGCCTTTGAAATTGATAACGGTTCGGGCATCCGGCTCGAAATCTTCCCAGCCAAACGTCGCAATGCAAGGAATATCCCCCGCTTCAAGCTGTACTGTAAGGGGGTGAAAATCTTTGGCAGCAGGCGAGGGGAGCGGTTCGCGCACGCGGACATAACGTTCCACTTCCTTGCGGAACTGCGTGAAAACATCCGGCGTGTGTGTAATCGGGAACGGCAGATCGGCTGTGTAGTACAGCATTTTTCCGCGCGAGTAGCGAATTTCCTGACCGACCGACCACAAATTCTTCTCCAGTACATCCTGTACTTCCACCTCTTCCCGCGTGCGTTCCCGGTTGCAAAAGACCCAACTGGTTTTTGCCTCCTTTGCAATGTTAAAAATTTCTTCTTCCGGTTTGCCGATGCGAACGATTAGGTTGCTACCGATTTTTTGCAAAGATTGCCGCAGATCGTGAATGCTTTCGATGATGAATTTAGCCCGAAACTTTCCCGTTTTAGGGAAGCCAAAGCGCGTTTCGCCCCGAAATACCCGTTCGTCAAACACATACACCGGGATCACTTCGTCCGACAATTTCAGCGCCTCCAACAGCGCCTCATTATCGTGCAACCTCAAATCCTGCCTGAACCAAACTATAGAACGTACTTTATGCATAGTTTCGAGATTTAAAACTTTCAATAAGATTTGAAAGTAGAACAATGGACAGGTTTTTTGGTTTGTTAATTTTTCAAATTTTACATACGAAAAACAATCTTCGGCTTATATGACACCGATGGCGGAAACTTATTTCCACCCTTTTGCGTTAAAAAAACTGAAAAATGGATAAAATGAACCTTCAGGATTTACATAAAGAGTTGACTTTCAGGATGTCGCGAAGCTCCGGCAGCGGCGGGCAGCACGTCAACAAAGTGGCTACGCGGGTTGAGTTGCTGTTCGACGTAGTGCATTCAGCCGTGTTGAGCGAAAAAGAAAAGGCTTTCATTCTGGAAAGGCTGTCCAATCGCATCACGCAGGAGGGGCTATTGCAGTTGGTTTCTGACACTTCGCGTTCGCAATTGCAGAATAAAAAAGCGGTCATCAAAAAATTTGACGAGTTGATAGAAGCTGCTCTGAAGCCTCGTAAAAAGCGAGCAAAAACCGGCGCTTTCAAAGCTGACGAGCGCAAGCGCCTTCAATACAAAAAACAACACGCCGAGAAAAAAGCCAATCGCCGGAAGATTGATTTTCCTTCCTCCCTGCAATAATCTTTCCTTCCCACTTCCCATCCCGACCTGCGGTACGGGATTTCGCTGCGCTCAACTTCCCACTTCCGATTTCCGACTTCCCATAACCCTTTTCCATTTTTGTTGTTCCATTCAGAAAACATTGTTGATGAAAACGAAAGTTGCCTTTGTGATTTTTTCACTCCTAATCGCCATTTTTCTATCCAACTGTGAAACGCGTCCACCATTTTGGCAGGGCGAAATTCTGTATAAAAACTTTTGCGCCAATTGCCATATGGAAGACGGTACGGGCCTGCGCGGACTCATTCCGCCATTGCGGGGCGCAGACTACGTTGAAGCTGACCCCGTGCGCATGGCGTGCATCATCCGTTATGGTATGGAAGGATCGGTTGTTGTGAATGATACGACGTACAATCAGGCAATGCCCGGCGTGCCGCAGCTTTCTGATTTTGAAATTACCAATGTGATCAATTACATCAATCAGGCTTGGGGCAACGACTACGGTTATGTGAAATTTGAAGCGGTAAAAATAGCGTTGGAAAGCTGCAAACCGGAATAAAGCGTTTTCGCTTGCATTCTTCCTGTACTTGCGCTAATTTTGAGTAATTGGACGTTAAAACCTGAATTTTGAATATGCACAGACAACATCATATTTTGCCGGTCGTACTGCTGCTCTTATTCCTGTTGCCTGCTTCCACTGCGCCCGAATGGGGCTTCTTCGGGCATCGCCGTATCAATCGAATGGCCGTTTTTACCCTGCCACCCGAAATGATCGTTTTTTACAAAAAACACATCGAATACATCACCGAGCATGCCGTTGACCCCGACAAACGCCGCTACGCCACCAAACATGAAGCACCGCGCCACTACATCGATATCGACAAATGGGGCGTCTATCCTTTTGAGGAAGTACCACGCGACTGGACCGCCGCGCTGATGAAATATACTGATGTTTACTACGTGACAACCAAACTGGATACGGTGCATTTGTTTGGCAATGATGTTATCAAATCGGAAGGCGATTTTTTGCAATCACAAAGCGGGGTTATCGTCGAACAACGGGCGTATCGCAATTTTTTCTACGATAATATCCTGCCTCAATACTACGAAGACGAATGGTCGGTGAATTGCGATAGCCTGTCACAACTCATTGGTTATGAATTGAATTGCGACAATGCTTTTGCCGTTGATCGCTTTTCGGAGCACGGCGTTTTGCCCTATCACCTGCTGCGGATGCAGGGCTACCTCACCGAGGCTTTTCGCAAACGCGATTTTACAAGGGTGCTTCGCCTCTCCGCCGAAATGGGGCATTACATCGGCGACGCGCACGTGCCCCTGCACACTACCGAGAATTATAACGGACAACTAACCGACCAGTTGGGGCTGCACGCCTTTTGGGAGAGTCGCCTGCCGGAATTGTACGCCGATGAAACGTACGATTTCTTTGTGGGCAAACCTGTTTACATCGAAAATCCGAAGGATTACTTCTGGAACATGGTGTTGGATAGTCATCAACTGCTGGATAGCGTGCTGCTGATCGAAAAAGAACTGAGTCGAACTTTTCCGGAAGACAGGCAATACTGCTACGAGGAGCGCCTCGG
>CAZFBU010000017.1:9817-13565 GCA_964517175.1 uncultured Saprospiraceae bacterium | reverse complement strand
GATATTGGGATATTTTGATATTTTTTTGCCTTTCGGCGGATCGGGATGTTTACAACCGGATGCATCGTAAACTCCGCTGCGCTTGGTCAGAGATTTACAAAATCTCCAGATTTTTGCAAATCCTGACCGCTACACCTTTCCACCAAATGTTTACCTTTACCGCATGAATTGGAAAACGAATATTTTTACTGCATTGCGCGGATTGGCGATGGGCATTGCCGAAGTCATCCCGGGCGTCTCCGGAGGAACGATCGCTTTTATCACCGGCATTTACGAGCGCCTGATTCGGGCGATCAAGAATATTCTCGGTCCGGAGATTGTCGCTGCCTTTCGGGAAGGCGGCATTGCCGAAGCCTGGAAGCGGACAGACGGCACGTTTGTGCTGGCGTTGCTCGCTGGCATGGCAACCGGTGTCATTATCGGTATCTTCGGGGTATCGCATTTGCTGGAAAATTACCCGGAGTTGCTCTGGGCATTTTTCTTTGGTTTGATTCTGGCATCAGCGGCGTACATTGCGCGGCAGGTTACCGGATGGACTTCCCGCGAAATTGCCACCCTTGCTTCCGGTGCGCTGGTTGCGTTTTTCATCACCGTTGCTACGCCGGCGCAAGGTTCGGAAGCGTTGTGGTTTGTGTTCATTGCCGGTGCGATTGCCATTTCTGCCTTGATTCTGCCGGGCATATCCGGCAGTTTTGTGCTTTTGCTGATGGGCATGTACACGACGGTGATCGGTACGGTGCGGTCGCTGCTTTCCAACTTTGACACCAAAAGTTTGCTGATTGTAGCCGTTTTTGCGCTGGGCTGCCTGACCGGGCTGGCAACTTTTTCGCGGGTGCTGAGTTGGATGTTTAAAAAATACCACAACCGGACGCTTGCTTTGCTGACGGGATTTATGCTTGGTTCGCTGAATAAAATTTGGCCCTGGCGCAATGTATTGGAATACCGCATCAACAGCAAAGGCGAGCAGGTGCCTTTCCTGGAGCGTAGCGTGCTGCCAGTGCAGTACGAAGGCGATCCGATGATCGTTGGCGTCCTTATTTGTATGGTCATTGGCTTTGCAGTGGTGTTTGTTCTGGAACGTGCCGGTCAAAAAAAGGAACATGCGTGAGTTGGAATTACAACCGGAATTGTTGAAATATGAACGGCTGTTCGGGCTGATTGGGTATCCGTTGTCACACTCCTTTTCCAAAAAATATTTTTCGCAAAAATTTGAACGCGAACATATTCGCAACGCTTTTTACGAATTGTTTCCGTTGGAAAATATCGCGTTGTTTCCCGACTTAATTCAAACCTACCCGAACCTGCAGGGACTGAACGTCACCATTCCGTACAAGCAGGTCGTCATTCTACACCTGGATGAACTGGACGAAAGTGCGCAAGCCATCGGGGCGGTCAATGCTATAAAAATCGGGGATGGAAAAACCAAAGGTTTCAATACGGATGCTTTTGGGTTTGAACAATCCCTACGCGCACTATTTGAAGAAAGTGGGCAGCAGCCGGAAAAGGCGCTCGTGTTGGGCACCGGCGGTGCGGCAAAAGCCGTGCAGTTTGTTTTGAAAAAAATGAATATTGCCTTTCTTTCCGTTTCTCGCGAAGCTGGCAAAGGAGACTTAACTTATGACGAATTGAGAGCGGATTTGCTGCGGCAGCATACGTTAATTATTAATACAACGCCATTGGGGATGACACCAAATATTGGAAGTTTTCCCAATATTCCTTATCATTGTATTCGTAAAGAACATTTGCTGTATGATTTGGTTTACAATCCTGAGCGTACGGCATTTATGCAAAAAGGACGAGCGCAGGGGGCTGTTGTGGCAAATGGTTTGTCCATGCTGCATGGTCAGGCGGAGCAAGCCTGGAAAATTTGGAATAAAAACAGCACCAACTTCATCGGATAATAGCAAAGCCAAATATGGAGAATACCAACAATCGAACGAATAAAACGACGGCAACGGACAACGAGCTTAATCACAATGATCTGCCGGATTTCAACAACTCAGCAATCGCATTTGCCTATAAATCAGATGAGGCGCTGCGCAAATCGGCCTGGCTGTTTGGTTTGATGAACAAGCACTGGCTCGTAGGGCTGGGGTCTAAGCTTGGTCTGGCTGCTATTAAAATGCGCCTGCCTTTTGTAGAGGGGATCGTTAAGAACACGATTTACGAGCAATTCTGCGGCGGAACCACGCTGCTGGAATCTATGCCAACTATTGACAAACTGCAGGAATTCAATGTTTCCACTATCCTGGATTACGGAGCGGAAGCAAAAGAAAAAGAGGAGGATTTCAATCACACCATGAATGAAACGATCCGGGCGATTGAGTTTGCTTCGCGCACATCCGGGGTGCCGATGGTGAGCGCCAAAGTGACGGGAATGGCGCGGTTTGGCCTGCTGGAAGCCATTCAGCGGGGCGATGTGTTGTCGGCAGAAGAGCGGGCGGAGTACAAAAACGTGCTGAAGCGAATAGACAGCATCTGCTACATCGCCAGCCAGCGGCAGGTCGGGATTTATATCGATGCAGAAGAAACCTGGATTCAGGATACCATCAATCACCTGGTCAACCTGATGATGAAGCGTTACAACCGCAAGCAGGTTGTGGTGTACAACACTTTTCAGATGTACCGGACCGATCAGTTGAAGTACCTGATGAATTCCTACAACCAGGCAAAGAAGGAAGGCTACCTGCTGGGCGCAAAACTCGTGCGGGGAGCGTACATGGACAAAGAGCGGGAGCGAGCGGCACGCCTGGGTTATCCTTCCCCTATTCATGCTACCAAACAAGCAACAGACGATGCTTTTGACACGGGCATTCGCTTCTGCGTGGATCACTACGAAGAGATTGCTTCCTGTAATGCTTCACACAATGCCAACAGCGCCATGTTGCAAGCGGAACTGACGGCCCGGCGAGGTATTCCGCGCGATCACCCGCATTTGTGGTTTTCGCAGTTGTACGGAATGAGCGATAATTTGACATTTAATCTGGTAAAATCAGGCTTCAATGTCGCAAAATATGTACCTTATGGTCCGGTTCGGGAAGTGGTGCCCTATTTGATACGCCGGGCACAGGAAAATACATCCGTAACCGGAGATATGACGCGCGAATACGAACTGGTAATACGCGAACTGAAAAGACGCGGTATCGCCTAGTTTTTGCGCTCAGGTACTTAACATACTACAAAGGAAACTTACCATCTGTGCTGGAACATTACAGCGCTATTCACATTTTACTGTTCGTACAGTAAAATATTTAACTTTTGTAATGAGTTGTTTGTCAAATAGTTAACTCCTTTGCTTCCAAATACGGAAGCCTGAAGTAGTACATTTTCAAAAAGATAATTTATCTTTGTTTTAGCTATGAATGTACACGCTTCGATTACAGGTACTGAATAACTGTTTGAACACTTTCCACAAACCTGAACAACATTGTGAAATCCTCCAGACCCCAGTGTCCCTGAACAATTCCATGGCATATCTCTAGGTAATGGTAGCAACTATCGTGCTTTCCAGGCACTGATAGTCATATTTTATCAAACAAAAACCGATGAAATGTGGCGAGAATCCAGGATTTTCGTATTTCTGATTGTAGTCAGTCTGTTTTATTTTCACCCAACCGCCGGGCAAAATACCGATTGCGTGACGGCACAGATCATTTGTAGTGATGGCGCCATCAACTTTACGCCTCGGGGTATTGGCATTGACGACTTTGCCAATCCTAACAACAGCTACGGCTGCTTCGAGACAGCA
>CAZFBU010000017.1:5548-9717 GCA_964517175.1 uncultured Saprospiraceae bacterium | reverse complement strand
GAATGGGGCGGCTCCGCAGCGCCTTACCTGAATTGCAATGCCAATCCTTTTTGCGATAACGCTACCGTAAATGCTGGAACGAATTTCAGCGTTTGCGAAAATGTCGGTTCATTTACATTAAATGGCTCCATCTCCGGTTACAGCCAGAATGCAACGGTGCAATGGAGTGGAACTGCCCAGGCAATGGGATTCCTGAGTGATAAAAATTCGCTGACGCCAACAGTCAACATTCCCAATGGTTTCTCCGGCTCGCTGCAATATTTTCTTACCGTACAGGAAGGTAACTGTACCCTGGGAGATGAAATTGAAGTGCAGGTTTTAGACCGGGAAATCCCGGCAATAGAAGGAAATACGATGATTTGCCCGGGTGAACAAGCAACCCTCAACGCCGGGGCTGGCTTCCTGTCCTACAACTGGTCGAATGGAGCAACAGCCCAATCAATTGACGTGAGTACGCCTGGCATTTACACTGTAACGGTTACAAATACAAACGGTTGCGCCACTACTGCTCAGATCGAGGTAGAAATGGCAGATATGCCGATGCCGGTCATTCGTGGTAACCTGGTGTTGTGTGGGGATAATACGACAACGCTGGACGCCGGCGCCGGCTTCCGTACGTATCAGTGGTCCACGGGTTCTACTGCCCAAACGCTTAACGTCAGCGCTCCCGGGACCTACCGGGTTACGGTCACGAATGCCACCGGCTGCGAAGCAACTGCCGAAACAACCGTAGCCGCTTTTGATAATCCGGTGCCCCAAATCACCGGCGATTCGGTTTTTTGTTCGGAGGAACGTACCGTCTTAGGCACAAGCGAAGCTTATCCGGCTTACCTTTGGTCAAATGGCGAAACAACGCCAACCATTGAGGCGCTGGAAACCGGCACAATTTCCGTCACCGTTACCGATGCAAATGGCTGTCAGGGAACCGCCGAATTAATGGTGGAAGAAAAACCACCGCTGCCGGTACTGCTGAATGGGGATACCAGCATTTGCGATGGCGACCAGACTCGTTTATCCGTGACGCCGGGGTATCGCTACCGCTGGTCCACGGGAGAAACAACTCCGGAAATCGAGGTTGGCACAGCTGGGGCTTATGAAGTGACGATTACCGATACAGATAATTGCGAAGCCGTTTTGCGTACCGCCGTTGCGGTTGACACGCTCCCGGTTCCGATTATTCAGGCTCCGGGCGGCATTTGTCCGGATGCGACGGCAACGCTGGCGACGGATGACATTTACAGCCGCTATCGCTGGTCGAATGGTGATACAAACCCATTCACGCAAATTTCGGCTTCCGGCATATATTCGGTAGAAGTGGAAACGGCAGCTGGTTGCGTTGGTACGGCAAGCGCAGATATTGATGGATTTCCGGCGGTAGCGCCTGAAATCATAGGCCCAGATCAGTTTTGTATCGAAACGGGTGCTACGCTCCGCACCGCCGAAAATTATACTGCTTTCCTTTGGTCGAATGGTCAGGCAACTCGTGAAATTTCAGTAACCGACAGCGGCATTTTTGAAGTTACGGTTACGAACAACAACGGTTGTATCGGCAGTGACGCAATCGCCGTGGAAGCCGTAAAAATTGATTTCAATACAGAACCGGATACAGTGGGTATTTGTCCCGGGGCGACCGCTTCGTTGGATGCCGGCGCTGATTTTCCGGATTATACCTGGTCAACAGGAGGACTTACCCGCCGCATTACCGTTGATCGGGGGGGCGATTATACGGTGACGGTTGCGAATGAACTGGGGTGCACGGCATCGCGCCTTTACGTAGTGGAGGAAACCAATCCATCTGCCGTTAACATTGAAGGCCCGAGCAGGCTGTGCCCCGGCGATATCGTTTTACTTCAGGCGACGCCTGGCTTCGATGAATATGCCTGGTCGAATGGCGGCACAAGCGACCGAATAGAAGTCACACAACCGGGGATTTATCGCCTGACGGCAACCGCCAGCAATGGCTGCACGGTCGAAAGCGAATTTATCGTGGAAGGCTTTTTTGAGGTTCCGAGTCCAACTATTATGGGTGATACATCTATTTGTGACGATAGCACCATTCGCATTCGCGTAAGCGAAAACTATCTGATGTATGACTGGTCGAATGGTGAAACTACACAAGAGATCATCCTGAGCACTGGCGGTGATTATTCAATAACAGCGACCGATGAAAACGGTTGTCAGGGCACAGCCACTACAAGCATTGTGCAAAACGCTGCGCCGGAAGTGGAGATTATCGGGCCGGATTACTACTGCGAAGGGCTGATGACAAAGCTTCTGGCAACGCCTGGCTTTCCCGTGTACGAATGGTCGAACGGCGCTCGTGGCGATTCGATCGCGGTGATGAATCCCGGTGTTTACAGCGTGACGGTTTCCGACGGTACATGCACCGCTACCGATACGCTGTTGGTGCGAGAAATTGCACTGCCAACGGTTGATGCCGGTGAAGATAAAACCCTGGATTGCAATATTTCCAGTGTCCGGCTGGGGGCAGGGGCAATGCCCGATAGCTTGAGCTTTGAATGGACGTTGGATGGCGACCTGTTTTCTACGGAACCCAACCCTGAAACTTCAACCGCCGGGGATTATATACTGACGGCGATTGACCAGACGTATGGCTGTCGCTCGGTGGAGTCCTTTGTGCGGGTTTTTGACCGGGTTTACAATCCGAAAATTGTACTGCAAACCACCGGATTGCTCAGTTGCGAAGCGTCATCGGTAGTGATTGATGCATCCGAGTCGCTCATGGGAGACAAAATCCGATACATCTGGACGGATGCCAATGGTCGGCGTCTGGAAGGTGAAAATTCTGATCAGCTGACGGTGCGGGAGCCAGGTTTTTATACCCTGACGGTAGAAGATACTCAATTTGGCTGCAAAGCAACCGACAGCGTAGAGATCAAAGCGAGTTTTGATTTCCCGGTTGCCAATGGGGGCGCCAATCAGACGTTAACCTGTGATAATGATAGTGTGATGCTGGATGGCTCGGCTTCTTCCGACGGGCTGGAATTTTCGTATCGGTGGACGACGCTCAGCGGCAGCATTGTAGCCGATAATGTGACCAAAACACCCACCGTGAATCGTCCGGGGACCTACATTCTGATTGTTGAAAACGAACAAAACAAATGCATCAGCCGGGATACGGTACGGGTCTTTGAAGACCGGATACCGCCAATTGCTGATGCCGGAGCCGACCAGTTGCTAAACTGCACCGTGAATGAGGTAACGCTGAGCGGCAGCGGCAGTTCGACGAAAGGCGAAGTGCGCTACGAATGGCGGGCAGAAAATGGCTATCAATTTGCGGATGCGGCACAACCCCGCATCAACACCACCGAACCGGGGGTCTATCGCCTGGTGGTGACCGACTTGAGCAATGGCTGTACTGCGGATGACACCGTGACCGTGCTGGATGTCTCCAATCCGCCGCGGCGCGTGGAGGCAACGCTCCTCAACCCTGTTTGTCGCGGTGATCGCAACGGGCGTATTGTCTTCGACACGGTAATCGGCGGTACAGGTCCCTATTTCTTCAGCCTGGATGGCAAGCCTTTTGAATTTGTAGAGCAGTTTAGCGGACTGAGCGCCGGGCGGTATGAAATTGTGGTGGAAGATGTGGAAGGCTGTCGGCATGAAACGGCTTTTGTGCTGGACGAAGGCTTTCTGCTGGAAGTTGACTTAGGGGATAGTAAGAACATCCGGCTGACAGAACGAGCCTTTTTGTCGCCGAAAGTAAACTTGCCCCGCCGCGAAATCATCGAATTGCAGTGGATAGAAGGACTTGACCTTTCCTGCTACGACGATTGCTGGGAGCAATACGTCGGACCTTTCGAGTCCACGCTCTATCGCGTGCAGGTGGAAGATCGCAACGGTTGCAAAGCAACGGATGACGTCATGGTGTTTGTCAACAACAGCGAGGATATTTTTGTACCCAATGTTTTTTCGCCAAATGCGGATGGTATCAACGACAAGTTGATGGTCTATGCCGGTGGCGCGGTAGAAAAAATAAAAACATTCCGCGTAGCGAGCCGGTGGGGGGGCATTATGTACGAAGCGAATAATTTCTACCCCAATGATGCCGCTTTTGGCTGGGACGGGCGTCATAAGGGCAATATGCTCGACCCCGGCGTATTCGTTTATTTTGTGGAGGTCGAGTATGTGGATGGCAGAACGGCTGC
>CAZFBU010000017.1:0-5448 GCA_964517175.1 uncultured Saprospiraceae bacterium | reverse complement strand
TCGGACGATATATACCGCTTCGTATGGGACGGACGATTAATTAATCACGGTTACAATCCCTTCGACCAATTGCCGGGCTATTATCACGAAAACAACATCCTGCCCGATGTGCTCACGCCGGAGCTGTACGCAGCGCTGAACTCCAGGGATTACCACACGATCTACCCGCCCGTACTGCAGGCTATTTTTGCATTTGCAACCTGGCTGTTTCCAAAGAGTATTCTTGCCACTGGTATCGTAATGAAGGCTTTTCTGCTGGCTGCCGAAATTGGGAGCATGTGGCTGATAATCAAAATTTTACCAAAGCTTTATCTACCGCAGCGCAACGCTTTGTTTTATGCGTTGAACCCACTGGCAATTCTGGAAATCATGGGCAACCTGCATTTTGAAGGACTCATGATATTTTTTCTGCTGCTGGGGTTATGGCTGTTGTTGCAAAATGCGGAATTGCAGAAAAACAGAATCTATTCAGCGATGGCGATGGCGGGAGCGATTGCATCCAAGCTCTTGCCGCTTCTGTTTCTGCCGTTCCTGATCGGGAGGCTGGGCTGGCGGCGCAGCCTGATGTATTTCAGCATCATCGGGATAGTGCTGTTCCTGCTTTTTTTACCCTTGCTGAATGGTTTATTTTTCAACAATTTTGGCGCAAGCCTCAACCTCTATTTCCAACGTTTTGAGTTCAATGCCAGCATTTATTACATCGTAAAATGGTTTTATCGGGTCGCTTTGAACGATTATTACGTTATTCGATCCGTTGGACCGGCGCTGGCTTTATTCACTTTCGGGAGTATCATGGTACTGGCGATTGTGCGACACGATTGGCCCTGGCGCTTCGTACCCGAAAGCTGGCTGTTTGCGATTAGTATTTACCTGTTATTCACCACAACAGTGCATCCCTGGTACATTTGTCTGCCGTTGGTGCTGAGTGTTTTTACGCGGTGGCGTTATGCGATCGTCTGGTCAGGTGCAGCAATGCTGAGCTACAGCCACTATCAGGGCGGCGGATTTCAGGAGCAGTATGGATTCATTATTACAGAATATTTTTTGCTATTCGGATTTTTTATTTACGAATTTATTCATTTTACAAAAATAAAACCAGTTGGAATAAACTCAAATTTTAAATAACCCACGAAACCGTTCATAATACCCAAGTGTTTCCAAAAAAATAGTAGTGTATGCATTATCTAAAAAATATAACTGCCTGGATTCTTATCGCCCTGTTGACATCTTGCGCGAGTTATAAACTACAGTTTGATAAAAGCCTGCCTTACAGGGCGAATCAGGCAACTGCGCCCGACCAGGAGCCTGTGCACATGGTTTATCTCATTGGCGATGCCGGTGGTTCGCCCGAAGGCGATGTGTCCCCCGCGGTTCAACTATTGGGGAAAAAGCTGGAAGGTGCCTCGAAGCATACAACCGTGGTGTATCTGGGCGACAACATCTACCCGAATGGCTTGGCGCCAAAGAGTTTGCTCAAAGAAAGAGCCGAAGATGAACACAAACTTCGGGCGCAACTCGGCATTGTGAAAGATTTTCCGGGCAATGTTTATTTTGTAGCCGGTAATCACGACTGGTACGGCCACGGGCTGGAGGGCGTAAAGCAACAAAAGAAATTTATCGAAGAATATTTGAACCGGGAAGATGTGCTGCTGCCCAAGCCCGGCTGCGGCGACCCCGTAGAAATCGAACTAAATGACAACCTGGTGCTGGTTTTGGTAGATTCGCAATGGTGGCTGGAAAACTGGCGGGGCGAGACGGAGATCAATGTCGGCTGCGAAGTCAAAAGCCGAAAGGACTTTCAGCGTTTTTTTGAGGAAGCCATCAAAGGCAATCGCAATAAAAATATTCTGATTATTTCACACCATCCATTATATACTTACGGTTCGCACGGCGGTCATTACCGGCTTCAGGATCACTTTTTTCCGCTTACGGCAGTGAATAAAAAGCTCTGGATTCCGCTGCCGGTGCTAGGTTCCATTTATCCGTTTTATCGGTCGGCGATTGGCTCCACGCAGGACGTCGCGCACCCCGACTACAAAGCGCTGAAAGCCACCATGATTGGCTCGGCGCGCAAAAACGGCAACTTTATCTTTGCTGCCGGGCATGAGCATAATTTGCAATACATCGAGCAAGACGAACAAGCCTTTATTGTAAGCGGTTCAGGCTCCAAACGCTCGGCGGTTGGATTGGGCGAAGGCGCGGAATTTACCTACGGGCAAAACGGATTTGCCCAACTCGATTTTTATGCCGATGGCGCTGCCTGGGTAAAATTCTGGACCATTGACGAACCCGGCGGACGACTCGTTTTCCAAAAACAAATCAAAGCACCCCTACCGCTCGCCGAGCCAAGCCCGGAACAGGATTTCACAACGTTTAAAACCGGTGACGCTACCATTACCACTCCAATCACCAATTACAATTTTCAGCGTGGCAAATTCTGGCGGTTTCTCTTTGGCGATCATTACCGCGATACCTATTCGACAGAAATCGAAGCGCCGGTGTTGGATATTTCCGCTTATAATGGAGGGCTTACACCGCTCAAGCTTGGTGGCGGCTACCAAACCAACTCGCTGCGCCTTGCCGATGAAGAAGAGCGCGAATATGCTATTCGCTCCATCGACAAAGATGCGACTCGCACGTTACCCTATCCGTTCAACGAATCTTTTATTCGCAACATCGTAAAAGACAACTTTAGCGCGGCGCACCCGATGGCAGCTATGCCCGTTGCCCGCCTTTCTGATGCCGCAGGTATTCCGCACACCGACCCCGGCATTTACTTTGTACCCAAGCAACCAGCACTGGGTGCTTTCAATGACGTCTTTGGCAATGCTATGTATCAGCTGGAAAAACGCCCCCACAAACAATGGCGAAACGCCGAAAGTTTTGGCAACTCGGACAACATTGAAAGTACGCTGGAAGTCGTGGAAGATATGCTCACCCGTAAAAAAGTAACAATCGACTACCCGGCGGTGGTACGCGCCCGCATTTTTGACAATCTGATTGGCGATTGGGACCGGCACGATGACCAGTGGCGCTGGAGGCAAGTGAAGACCGATGAGCACACGATTTATGCGCCCATACCGCGCGATCGCGACCAGGCTTTCAGCCGCTACGATGGCGCGCTGGTAGCTTTCCTGCGGCAATTTTCCGGCATTACCAAACAGTTTCGTTCGTATAGCCATGACATTAAAAACATTAAATGGAGCAATTACAATGCCCGCAATTTTGACCCCACTTTCCTGAATGCTTCGGAATGGTCGGTGTGGGAAAAAGAAGCAATTTATTTGCAAAAACAACTCACCGACGAGGTGATTGAGCGCGCTTTTCGCGAAGCCTTTCCGCCGCCGGTGTATGACAAAGACGCCGCGTGGATTATGAGCAGATTGAAATCCCGACGCGATAATCTACTCGGTATTGCCCGCAGACACTACGAATTTGTCTCCCGTAAAGTGGACATCACGGGCACCGATGGGCGGGAGTTATTTGAAGTAGAACGGCTAAATGACGACAGCACGCGCGTGCAGGTGTACGATACGAACAAAGAAGCCGAGCGCGAAAAACTGCTGTACGAGCGGGTGTTCCTCACCTCAGAAACCAAAGAAATCCGGCTGTATGGACTGGAGAGCGAAGATATTTTTCACATAACCGGCGATGTCAGCAGGGGCATCCGGATAAGAGCGATCGGCGGCCTGGATGAAGATACCTTTATCGATAATTCTCAGGTGAAATCCCCTGATATGCGTACCATTATTTATGATGCCAAAAATGAAAACCGAATACTCAAAACCAATGCAGCAACCCGCCAACGCTTCAGCAATGACCCCGAAATGAACAGCTACAACCGGCGTTCCAATGATTACGAATACAACTACGGCTTTGTCCTGCCCATGCTGGCCATCAACCCCGACGACGGGCTGCTGCTCGGTGGAAGAGCGCAATACACCACCTATGGCTTCAAAAAAGCCCCTTACGCCACTCGACACAACTTCGCATTCGATTATGCCCTGGCAACTTCCGGGCTGAGTTTTCGGTACAACGGCGAATATATTGATGTGCTTGGCAGATGGGACTTCCTCCTCAACGCACGATTTAACACGCCGCTTTATGCGATCAATTTTTACGGATTGGGTAACGATACACCAAACTTTGAGCAGGAATTCGGTAGAAATTATAATCGCGTTCGCCAGCGACTGGTCAGCCTGGAGCCTGCGCTCCTGCAGCGGGTGAATGACGCTTTTTCCTGGTCTGTTGGCCCCACCTTTGAATCCATTCGCATCGACAGCACGCAGGGGCGGTTCATCAGCAACCTGACTTCGGAATTTGACCCCGAATTATTTGCCGGATTGGAGTTTCTGGGCGTTCGCTTTAATCTGGACCTGCACAATGTGGACAATGCAGCTTTTCCCACGCGAGGCATTGGCGCAAAGCTCGACGCCGGCTGGAAGGAACAACTGGACGACCGGGATAAGAGCTTTCCTTATTTAAAAGCTTCTTTTGCCATTTATCAAAAGTTGGCATCCAATGGCAAGTTGGTGTTTGCCACCCGTGCAGGTATCTGGCACAATTTTGATAATGATTTCGAGTTTTTCCAGGGCGCTACGCTGGGCGGCAATCCAATGGAGGATGCCAATTTCAGAGGGCTGCGCCGCGATCGCTTCACCGGCAACACCGCATTTTACAACAACATCGACCTGCGCTGGAATATGATTAACTCAGAGAACCGAACCTTGCCCTTTTCACTGGGGATGTATCTGGGCTTCGATCACGGGCGCGTCTGGCTCGATGGCGAAACTTCCGACACCTGGCATTATGCCTACGGCGGCGGTTTATTTTTTGCACCTTTTGATATGGCTTCCATCAATCTTGGCTTATTTCACGCCGATGAGCAGGAAACACGCTTTACGCTAGCCGGTGGGTTTTTCTTTTAACGCTGCCACAAGTCAGCAAAAAAACGTACAAAATTTTGAAAAAAATTACGTTCTTTATCGTCCAAATATACTTTTTAACAGGTAATCACAATTACGCCATTAAACCGTAAATCGAATTATCATGAAAGAAGGATGGACAATGGTTTTTTCCACGACCGAAGAATACCAGGCGAGAATAGCCGATGAAGTACTAAAGCAAAACGGCATTGAGAGCCTGATCGTCAATAAGCCGGATTCGATGATTCCGACGGTTGGCGCAGCCGAATTATACACGCCACCGGAAAAAGCGGAGCGCGCCCGCGAAATTCTCAAGGAGCACGATATTGTAAAGTAAGCTCCATTATTTTTCAAGTGTTCTGTTTCTGTTGATAAATTGCATTTAACAGTACAAAACCGTAACTTCGCGTATCATTGCCGTGCTGCGGGCAATTTGCCTTTCGCACGGTCAAGTAATGGGACATTTTTGTTTGTTATTTGTTATTTGGTTTTTTGATAATGAACGGTTCGTGAATTTTCAAAC
>CAZFBU010000016.1:29846-39452 GCA_964517175.1 uncultured Saprospiraceae bacterium | reverse complement strand
TACAGAATGAATTTACAACTTTTTGATCTCAAACACAAGCTTGAAGAATCATTATTACACCTGAAAATCTGCCTCGGAGTTTTTTCTGATTTCACAGAACGTTTAGTACATGCGCCCGTGCCGACCATCGGGAGGTATGGACGTATGCACCTTGTTGTGTTCTGTACTCCTTATTCCCCGATCTTGTCTAATATCATCTTTTTCTTTCATCCGTGATTTTTGATATTTTTAATTCACCTGAAATCGGCACTATCCTAAATTCTTGCTTCCCCTTTAATGTGTTTTCTTCTTCACCATCCTTTCTAATTATTTGCATTAAATAATCAACCTCGCAAACTATCAAGCCATGTCTTTTTGACAGATTATTCTCCTCCAACTTGTGATTCGTAATTATGTCCTGTAAACTTTTTTCTTTTTGGTTCAGATACTTATTTGACGAGATTTTTTTCCCAATTTTATTTCTAATTCTCGTTCCTTCTTGGGATTCCAAGTAGTCTATTTTATCGAGAAAAAGTAATTGAAGTTGTGTCCAATTTTTGTCATCAAGTAATCTGTAAAATTCTCTAATTTTATTAAGTACTTCTTTTTTCGTAATCCCATCTGTAGATCTGTCTACTCCCTTTTTGCTCGTTTCAAACCCTACAGTTATATCACTATATTTATCCAAATACAGAGAATAAGATTTAATTATTTGTCCTGTCAATTCACCTGATTTACCCGAGTATGAATTAAATCTTATTATTAACAAACTATCATCAATCTCATCTCTCCTTATCTTTATCTCCCTCTTATTGGGTGTGTTCATTTTGGTTAAATCTCTGACCTCTTTTTTAATTGCAGGTGTGATTTTTCCTTGAATCCATAGTTCTACTCGAGTCTTCATTTCTCATTTTTTACTCATAGCACATAACGTTTGTGTACACGAAGTATTGCGTGTATTTTCCTTATCTAACAATACTAACCCTCACCACTTCGGCGAGCTATTAAAGATCACCGTAAACATCATCGCCAGGCGTGTGGGCAGGCTCACGGATTCGTCGAGTTCATCGTGGATGATCCAGTCGCGCGGATCGCCTTCCCAGTTGGTGATCATGCCGAAGTAGCCGTGGTCGTCATCTTCGATTTGCCACTCGTCGAACACATTGCCGTATCGACTTTTGAGGATGAAATTTCGCGAACCACTGATGCGCCATTCGCGCGAGTCATTATTCCAGCGGGTGTGCATGGTGACGATCTCGTTGCTGCCGCGCAGTTCCCAATCGTTTTGGTTTTGTTTCCACTTCACGCGGATGGTGCCGGTTTGCTCGCCGATGCGATATTCCCATTCCGTCCAGTCGTTGTTCATTGCCCAACGCTGGCGCAGCTCGCCCTGCACGTCGTCATTATCGGTATAGATGACCCACTCGGCGAAGGAATCATTCCAGCGCGTACTTACGCCGGTGAGCACTTGCGCCTGGGCGGGAACGCCAATACATATAATAAGGTATAAGAGTAGTTTTCTCATAGCCATATAACGCTAGGAGCGGTTGGTGTATTTTCCAGCCACCGGCGCGCCGATTGAAAATCAGCGCTACGCTTAAAACGGCAGATCATCATCGAAAGCCGCCGGTTCGTCATTGGCGTTCGGGAAATCCTCCTCGCCGGAAGCGGGCGGTGGCGCCGATGCTTCCGCGGTTGCGGTGGGTTTTTCCAGTCGCCAGGCGTTCAGGTTGGTAAAGTACTTGCCCTGCCACTCCCGACCGCGCAGGTCGAAGTGCACCTTGATTTGCTCCCCTTCGCTGTAATCATCAATCAATGCACAGCGATCCTGGGTCAATTGAAATTTGACAAACTGGGAGTAGCTTCCGTCAACGGTCTCGATCACGAACTCTCGTGCCTGGAATGAACTGGTCTTGCTTTCGGTCTCAAAAATCTTGTGAAGTTTACCTTCTATCTCAAATGAAGCCATGTATTTTCTTTTTCGCCAAAATTACGAAAAAGCAAACGGAAATGCGAATGGAATTAGACGGTCAATTTATAAATATCGGTAGGGGTACAGCAAACGATAGCGCGGTTGCCCCGCATGGCGATGGGCGCTTTAATAATTTCAGGATTTCGTTTCAATACATTTACCCAACCCTCTTCGTCAAAGTCGCGGCCGCGGATGTACTGCTGGTAGTAAGGATGTGCTTTGTTGAGCAAATCTTTCGGATGCAAATTCAGTGCCTTGAGTATCTGTTGCCAACTGGTGCCGGTAGAAGGAGACTGTGCGTAGGCGTAGGTTTTGATGTGTCTCGAAATGCCCTGAGCGTGCGCTACCGTGCGCCGGTCGGAGCTGGATTCCGGATTGTAATAGATCAAAATTTCTCTGGCATGTGTCTTCATGGTAACTAATTTTGGTTTTGAAATAAAATAAGAAACAAAATAACAGTTTCTTAACAAAAACCAAAATTAATCAGTTCCATTGTGGATACATTAAATTCATGCTTGTACGTAAATGGCAAACTTTTCCTCGTAATATACCTCGGTAAAAAAACTGGAAAGTGGGTATGTTTCGGTGTACGAACGGCGGGGTAAGGCTTTGATCTCGGCTTTAATGTCGCCGCCTTTTAATGCGATCAACCCATTGGGCAGGGCGTGTTGCTGGTCCTTGAGTTTAATGAGTCGAAAGCTCCAGTCCGCCAGTTTTTCCAGGGGAGCTACGGCACGGCTGACGGCAAAATCAAATTTGCGCTGTTTGAAATCTTCGACCCGCTGGTGCATCGCGGTCACATTTTCCAGATCAATGGCACTCGCTACTTCCTGCACGACGGTGATTTTTTTGCGCGTGCCATCCACCAGCGTGAAGCGCGTTTCGGGAAAGAAAATAGCGAGCGGAATGCCTGGAAATCCGCCGCCGGTACCGATATCCAGCACTTCCGCGCCGGGTTTGAACTGCACAATTTTTGCTATCGCCAGGGCGTGCAGTACGTGGTGGGCATAGAGGTTGTCGATGTCCTTTCGGGAAATGACGTTGATCTTGCTGTTCCAGTCGCGATACAGCGCATCCAGCCGGGCAAATTGCGCCTGCTGTTTATTCGTGAGATCGGGGAAATATTTTAAAATACTATCCATCAAAAATACGATTGAACCTTAAACTTTCAAATCTTAAACGCCTCCCACACCGGATCGTCCGTGGGCACCGGCGCGATGATTTCCTCCGTCTCGCCCGTCGTCGGGTGCGTGAAGCCCAGCTTCCAGGCGTGCAGATGGATCGAGCGGTCGGGGTTGGCGCGTTTGAAACCATATTTGTCATCGCCTTTGATCGGGCAGCCGATGGCGCTGAGCTGCGCCCGAATCTGGTGGTGCCTGCCGGTGATCAGCTCGATTTCCAGCAAATGGTAATTGTCGATACTCTTGCGGTAAGTGTATGTCAACTCGGCTCGCTTGCTTCCCGGCGTTTCTGTTTCATTGGCGATGGAGCGATTCTGTCGGGCATTTTTTCGCAAAAAGTGCACCAGTGTACCCTCCATTTGCGGCGGCATATCCTTCACTACGGCAAGATAGGTCTTGCGCACTTCGCGATGCTGAAATTGCTCATTCAGCGCGACCAGCGCATTTGGCGTTTTGGCGAATAGCACAACGCCCGTCGCCGGTCGGTCGAGCCGATGAATCAGGTGGAGCTTCGATTTGGTGTAAATTTCGCCCAGGCTCAGCAGGGATTTGTCGCTGCTTTTATCGTCCTGCACCGGCACGTTCGCCGGTTTATTGAAAGCGATCAGTTGGTTGTTTTTGTACAAAACGATGTCCCCAATCGCGTATTCATTTTCATTCATAAGCTAAAAATCTGTGTAAAAAACGGGTCAATCAATTTCCTCGTAATCGATATACTCATCCTCGTTTACGTCTTTATCTTCACTCGGGCGGATTTTGTCCTTCGGCTCCGGCGAGCGCAATCCTTCCATAAAAGGCGTGATGACAAACTTGTAGGTGAGGTAACCCAGTAAAACTAATATCAATAGTCGCATGCCACTGCTGCTTTTTTGCAAAATTAGACTTTAAATCGATTAACAGGGTTAAAAATGCCCCTTTTCTCCATTTGCAAGCCCGTTATCAACCGTTATCTTAACAATATTTTTTTAGCTTTGCAGTTCAAATTTCTGACAAAAGCAAGCAATTTTTTCAGAAAATTTCAACCTGGAAACAACAACATACCAATGAAATCCAATAAAACGATTGCCAATATTGCCGGATGGCTGGTCTTCGCGATAACGGCGACGGTGTTTTTCTTTTCTGTAGAACGAACGGGCAGCCTCTGGGATTGCGGCGAATTCATTCTGGGCGCTTACAAATTGCAGGTTGTGCACCCGCCCGGAGCGCCGCTGTTTGCCCTGATCGGGCGCCTATTCACCTGGGTAGCGGATATGGTTTCCGACAATCCCGCCGATATTGCCTTTGCGGTGAACCTGATGTCGGGTATTTCAACGGCTTTCGCGGCGACGCTTATTTGCTCGGTTACGATCATGCTGGGTAAACTGGCGCTGGTTGGTCGCGATGCAGAAATGGATACAAGTGAAGCCATCGCTACGGCCGGAGCGGGCGTAGCTGCCGGATTGACGACGGCATTCTGTACGTCCATCTGGTTTTCGGCGGTGGAAGGCGAAGTATATGCGATGTCCACTTTTTTTACGGTGCTTACCCTCTGGGCAATGATAAAATGGTACAGCTTGCCAGATACGCCACAAACTGACCGGTGGATGTTCTTTTCAATTTACGCGGCGGGCTTGTCGATCGGGGTGCACTTGCTGAGTATTTTGACTTTTCCGGCGCTGGCATTGTTTTACTACTTCAAAAAATTCAAAAAGCATACCTTCTGGGGCATGGCGGCGGCGGCGGGTATCGGCGTGGCAATCATTGCCGTTATTCAGAAACTCATCATCGTAGGTATTCCCAAATTGTGGGGTTCTATGGAGCGGATGATGGTGAACGGGCTTGGTATGCCATTTCATACAGGGTTAATTCCGACCTTGCTGATTGTTCTGGCTGTTATTTTCTTCGGTTTGCGCTATGCACATCGGAAAGAAAACGCCCTGCTGCAATACATTATCGTTGGCGCTACGCTGGTAACCATTGGTTTTTCGACCATCGGCGTCGTGGTGGTGCGGGCAAATGCAGAGCCGCCCATCAACATGAACGCTCCTAATGACGCCATGCGATTGATTCCCTACCTCAACCGCGAACAATACGGCGAGCGGGCGTTGCTGCGAGGACCGCACTTTGAGGCGCAGCCAATTAGTCAGGATACGGAAGATCGCTACGGGCGCGTGGGCGACGGGTACGAAATCGTCGATCAGAAACTCTCCTATGTTTTCGCACCGGAAGATCAGATTCTGTTTCCGCGCATGGGCGATTATACCCAGAGCCGGGCGCAACTGTACAAGCAGTGGATGGGCCTGAACCCGCAGAATCCGCTGCCGCCGGGCAGACCGAATCAGGCGGATAATATCAGTTTTTTTATTCGCTACCAGCTCAACTGGATGTACTTCCGCTATTTTATGTGGAATTTTTCCGGTCGGCAAAATGGCGATCAGGGATATTATCCGTGGGACAAGTCGAGCGGGCACTGGATTTCGGGCATCAAGTTTCTGGATGAAATGCGGCTGTACAACCAGAGTGAACTGCCGGAATCCGTAAAGGAAGACAAAGCACGCAATAAGTATTACATGCTGCCTTTCCTGTTTGGTATCGTGGGACTGATATTTCAGTTCAACAAACGGCGGAATGATTTTCTGGGGTTGTTGGCTTTGTTCATCATCACGGGTATCGGCATCATCATTTACTCGAACCAGCCGCCCAATGAACCCCGCGAGCGCGATTACGTACTGGTTGGTTCATTTTTCACCTATGCCATTTGGGTGGGTATGGCGGTGCTGGCGATTTTTGAATTATTCCGGAAGCGAATCAACCTGCGGGGCATTGCGCCGGCGGTGATTGCGAGCGTGGTTGTATTGATTGCGCCGGTAATGATGGGCACACAGAACTTCGACGATAACAGCCGACGCCTGCACACGGGTTCGCGCGACTACGCAACCAACTTTCTGGAATCCTGCGCGCCGAATGCCATCATTTTTACCTACGGAGATAACGATACGTATCCGCTGTGGTATACTCAGGAGGTAGAGGGCATCCGAACCGACGTGCGCGTGGTGAACCTCAGCCTCATCGCAGTGGATTGGTATATCGACCTGCTGCGTCGGAAGGTCAACGATTCGCCGGCGATTAAACTAAACTTGTCGGAAGATGCGATTCGCGGCCGAAAGCGCAACCAGGTTTTTTATGTCGATCCGGATCAGAATCCGAGTAACGATCCTACGCTTTCGCTGCAGGATTTCATGCGCTTTATCAGTGAGCGCCACCCGGTTGCCGGCAATAATCGGGAATATGAGAGCCATTATTTTACTAAAAAGGTAGTCATTCCGCTCAATCGCAATCAGTTGCTGGCGGATGGCATTATTACGGAGCTGGACACGACAAGCGTACCCGGCGCCATTCCGGTGGATGTCAATCGGGATGTACTGATGAAAGACGACATTGCGGTGTTGGATATCATTGCGTCTAATATTTGGGAGCGCCCGATTTATTTCGCGGTAACCTGCCGCCCGGAGAAACTCTTCGGTATGCAGGACTACATGCAACTCGAAGGTCTGGCACTTCGACTGACACCGGTGCGGCAACCCAGCGACCGGGTTTATGGCATCATTGGAAGCGGACGCGTGGACAGCGAAGGAATTTACGATAAAGTGATGAATAAATTCCGCTGGGGCAATTTCGATAAATACGATCTGTACGTGGATCGCAGCTACGCGCCCAGTGTGCAGAGCATACAGCTGATGTTCCGCCGGGCAGCGCTGGATTTGGCTGCCAAAGGCGATACGACCAAAGCCGTCGAATTGGCAGATAAATACTTCGAGTCTTTCCCGGATATGAATTTTCCGTTTGATTACCGGACGAATTATATGTTGCAGGTTTATTACGAAGCGGGTGCGCCGGACAGAGCCAAGCCGCACGCCAAAATTCTGGCGGATCGCCTGGCGGATTACATGAATTTTTATGAATCCATCGACGCCGATGTGCTTTCTACCAGTTTCCGAAATGAATACAGCTACAACTATCAGACGATAGAAGAATTATTGCAATACGTGTCCAGATCCGGTGAGGATGCATTCTACCAGGAATTGCAGCAGAAGTTTGCACCTTATCTGATAGACCGAAGCCAGCAGCCGGAACTACCGCCACCGCCACCGGCAGTGACTCCGCCCCCTTCACAGGACTAGCTTTTGGAAAAATCACTATCTTTGTATATCGTATATCATAGCCTCGGGCAATTTACCCGGGGCTATTGCCTTGTAAATTCTACCAGAAAATATTTATCGACATGGAAATTAAAAAAATTGCCATCGGTTGCGATCATGCCGGCTTTCCTTACAAAAACAGTATTGTTAATATGCTGCAGGAGCAAGGCATCGAAATCAAAGATTTTGGTACGTACTCCGAAGATTCGGTTGATTATCCGGATTTTGTGCATCCGGTCGCCGATCAGGTGGAGCAGGAGGAAGTTGATCTTGGCGTGGTGCTTTGCGGCAGCGGCAATGGCGTGGCAATGACGGCGAACAAACATCAGGGTATTCGTTGCGCTTTGTGCTGGAACGAAAGCGTTGCCGAGTTGGCCCGAAGTCATAACAATGCCAATATCATCGCTATTCCCATGCGGTTTGTGCAAGAGGATTTGGCTTTAAAAATGGTGGAAATATTTATTCGTACCGATTTCGAAGGTGGGCGGCATCAGCGTCGGGTGGGAAAAATTCCCATCAAATGTTAAAAAAATTGGAGTGAGCTAAAAGCCAAGTCGAAACCCCCCATTGACTGACTTCGCTCACTCCCTACTATGGTCATTGCTGACCTAAAGCATCTTCGAGCGTAAAAAACTCGTGTTAATTTGCCCTCAAAGACAAACTAACGGTCATAAAAAACATTCTTCAGGAAATATTTTGGTATGATACAAGAAGTATGGATTTACCCGGTCAGGCAAATAAAACTTCGTGGTAAGATAGATAGTATGTACTCTCAGCCCTTGAAGATAGGAATACAATCTCCGTTTGTTCCTGCAAATTAAATATTTTTACAACAAATAACAAAACTTTTCTGCCGGATGCTGCAAATTCTGTGTGTTAAAAGTCGGCTTTACGCCAAAATGTCAGTTTTTTCGGGCTGGCACAGCGTTTGAAAACATTCTGGCAGATCATCTAAACGATACAACTATGCGAAAAGGAACCATATCCGTACAAACGGAAAATATTTTTCCCATCATCAAGCAGTACCTGTACTCCGATCAGGAAATTTTTCTGCGCGAATTGATCTCGAATGCCATTGACGCCACAACGAAACTTAAAGCGCTGTCGCGCCGGGGCGAAAAAGTGGGGCAAATGGATGACCTGATGATAGAGATCATACTCGACCAGGAGAACAAAACGCTGACCATTCGCGATAAAGGCATCGGGATGACCGAAGAAGAAGTGAAAAAATACCTGAACCAGGTAGCTTTTTCCAGCGCGTCGGAGTTTTTGGAAAAATACAAAGATGACGATGGCAATATCATCGGGCATTTTGGGCTAGGATTCTACTCGGCATTTATGGTTGCCGGTCGCGTGGAAGCGGTAACCAAATCTTACCAGGATAGTGCACAAGGCGTAACCTGGAGCTGCGATGGCAGCCCGGAGTATATGATCGAAGAAAACGACAAGCAAGAGCGGGGTACGGACATCGTTTTGCACATCAGCGATGATGCGGCGGCGTATCTGGCGGAGCACAAAATTACCGAACTGCTCCATAAATATTGCCGCTTTCTGCCGATTCCGATCAAATTTGGCACAAAAACCGAAACCATTGAAGAGGGCGAAGGCGAGGAAAAAGAGACGAAAGAAATAGAAGTTGATAATATCATCAACAACACCGATCCGCTCTGGAAAAAGCAGCCGACTGACCTGACGGATGAAGATTACAAAAATTTCTACCAGGAGTTGTACCCGTTCAGTCAGGCACCGATGTTCTGGATTCACCTGAATATCGACTTCCCGTTCAACCTGACTGGCGTGCTTTACTTCCCGAAAGTGAACAATGCGTTTGAAGTTCAGAAAAATAAAATCCAATTGTACAGCAATCAGGTTTACGTGACCGATGATGTCAAAGACATTGTTCCGGAGTTTTTGATGCTGTTGCACGGTGTGATCGACTCGCCGGACATTCCGCTGAACGTGTCGCGCAGCGCGTTGCAAAGCGATCAGAATGTGAAGAAAATTACGGGTTACATCACCAAAAAGGTTGCTGATAAGCTAAGTGATCTGTTCAAAAAAGATCGCAAGTCTTTCGAGTCAAAGTGGAATGATCTGGGTGTATTTGTGAAATACGGCATGCTGTCGGACGATAAGTTTCACGAGCGCGCGCTGGATTTTGCGCTGCTGCGAAATGTGGACGATGAATATTTCACAATCGAAGAATACAAAGAAAAAATTAAAGGCGAGCAAACGGATAAGCACGACAAACTTATCCTGCTCTATACGCACCAACCGGAGGTACACGATGCACTGATTC